>NZ_JBHVEU010000123.1:0-20194 GCF_042802075.1 Kitasatospora sp. NPDC057518 | reverse complement strand
TCCGACGGCCGTGGCGGCCGGGGTTCAGCGCGCGCAGGCCCCGGTGGACCCGCGCATCACCAGTTCCGGCTGGAACATGAACTCGCCGCGCTGGGCGGCGTTCCCGCCGACCTCCTCCAGCAGCGCGTCCACCGCCGCCGTGGCCATCGCCTCGACCGGCTGGCGGATCGTGGTCAACGGCGGCTCGGTGAAGGCGATCAGCGGCGAGTCGTCGAAGCCGACCACCGACACGTCCTGCGGCACCGACAGCCCGCGCTGCCGCACCGCCCGGATCGCCCCGAGCGCCATCATGTCGCTCCCGCAGACGATCGCCGTGCAGCCCTTGTCGAGCAGCGCGCCGGCCGCCGCGTGCCCGCCCTCCACGCTGAACAGCGTGTGGTGGACGAGGTTCTCGGCCTCCTCCCGGCCGAGCCCGAGCACCTCGCGCATCGCCGCCGTGAAGCCCTCGATCTTGCGCAGCACCGGTACGTACCGGCGCTGACCGACGGCCAGCCCGATCCGCTCGTGCCCGAGTTCGGCCAGGTGCTGGACGGCCATCCACATCGCGGCGCGGTCGTCCGGCGAGATGAACGGCGCGTCGATCTTCTCGCTGTAGCCGTTGATCAGCACGAACGGCACCCCGCGCCCGGCCAGCCGGGCGTAGCGGTCGTGGTCGGCGGTGGTGTCGGCGTGCAGGCCGGAGACGAAGACGATGCCCGCCACGCCCCGGTCCACCAGCATGTCCACCAGTTCGTCCTCGGTGGACCCGCCCGGCGTCTGGGTGCACAGCACCGGGGTGTAGCCGTGCCGGCTGAGCACCTGCTCGATCACCTGGGCCAGCGCCGGGAAGATCGGGTTGCTGAGCTCCGGCGTGATCAGGCCGATCAGCCCGGCGCTGCGCTGGCGAAGGCGGGTCGGCCGCTCGTACCCGAGCACGTCGAGTGCCGCCAGCACGGTCTGCCGGGTGGCGGCGGAAACGTTCGCCTTGCCGTTGAGCACGCGGGAGACGGTGGCTTCGCTGACCCCCGCCTGCGCCGCGATGTCTGAGAGTCGCGCCGTAGTCACGGTCCCAGAGCCTATTCCAACCACGTCAGACCGCCCACCAGCCGGTGCTGTCCGGAGCGAGCACCGTCTCGCCGCCGTCCACCACGAGGTCGGTCGAGGCGAGCAGCAGCGTGCCCGGGGCCGCGATCCGCACCGGCTCGCCGGTGGTGTTCACGGTGCAGACGAAGGCGCCGCGGCGGAACGCCAGGGTGCCCTCGGGGCTCTCCAGCCACTCGACCCCGGTGCCGGCGCCGAGGTCGGGCTGGGCCCGGCGGACGGCCAGCGCGCTGCGGTAGAGCTCCAGGGTGGAGTTCGGGTCGCCGGTCTGCGCCTCGACGCTCAGCTCGGCCCACTCGGCCGGCTGCGGCAGCCAGGACGGCCCGCCGGCCACCGGGCCGAAGCCGTACGGGGCCTCGGTGCCGGACCACGGGATCGGGACGCGGCAGCCGTCGCGGTAGCCGTCCTGGCCGGCCTGGCGGAAGAAGGACGGGTCCTGGCGGACCTCGTCGGGCAGGTCGGTGACGTCCGGCAGGCCGAGCTCCTCGCCCTGGTAGACGTACGCCGAGCCGGGCAGCGCGAGCATCAGCAGGGTGGCGGCACGGGCGCGGCGCAGGCCGAGCGCCCGGTCGCCGGGGGTGCGGATCTGGGTGCCGAGGCCGGGCTCGTTGGCGAACCGGGTGGCGTGCCGGGTGACGTCGTGGTTGGACAGCACCCAGGTGGTGGGGGCGTCGACCGGGCGCATCGAGTCGAGCGAGAGGTCGATCACCTCACGCAGCGCAGCGGCCTCCCAACCGGTGCCCAGGTACTGGAAGTTGAAGGCCTGGTGCAGCTCGTCGGGGCGGACGTAGTTGGCGGTGCGCTGGACGGTCGGGGTCCAGGCCTCGGCGACGCCGATCCGCTGCCCCGGGTACTCGTCGAGGATCGTGCGCCAGCTGCGGTAGATCTCGTGCACGCCGTCCTGGTCGAAGAACGGCATGACGTCGTTGCCGAGCAGCTTCAGCTGGTCGGCGCCGCCGAGGTCGGGCAGGCCGGGGGCCTTGACCAGGCCGTGGGCGACGTCGATGCGGAAGCCGTCCACGCCCATGTCGAGCCAGAACCGCAGGATCGAGCGGAACTCGTCGGCGACGGCCTGGTTCTCCCAGTTGAAGTCGGGCTGCTCCGGGGCGAACAGGTGCAGGTACCAGTCGCCGGGGGTGCCGTCCGGGTTCTCGCTGCGGGTCCAGGCCGGGCCGCCGAAGATGGACTCCCAGTCGTTGGGCGGGAGTTCGCCCTGCTCGCCCTTGCCGGGGCGGAAGTGGTAGCGGTCGCGCAGCGGGGAGCCGGGGCCCTCCCGCAGGGCGCGCTGGAACCACTCGTGCTGGTCCGAGGAGTGGTTGGGGACGAGGTCGACGATGATCCGCAGGCCCAGGTCGTGGGCGTCCCGGATGAGGGCGTCGGCGTCCAGCAGGGTGCCGAACATCGGGTCCACGGCGCGGTAGTCGGCGACGTCGTAGCCGGCGTCCGCCTGCGGCGAGGCGTAGAACGGCGACAGCCAGACCGCGTCCACTCCGAGGTCGCGCAGGTAGGGCAGGCGGCTGCGGACGCCGGGCAGGTCGCCCATGCCGTCGCCGTTGGAGTCGGCGAAGCTGCGCGGGTACACCTGGTAGATGACCGCGTCCCGCCACCAGCCTCTGGACGCGCTGACGTTCGCCTCGTGAGCGGTGTCGGCGGCAGGCCGGGAGGTGTCGGCCAGGTTCTGGGTCATGGACGGTATCCCTTGGGGACTAGAGGAGCGGAAGGCGCCGGGACGTGGAGGCGCGTGACGACGTGGTCGGGAGCGGCGGCGTGCGGGTGGTGCGTGACGACGCGGTGGCGCGCTACGACTTGGAGGCGCCGGCGGTCAGACCGGTGACCAGGTGGCGCTGCACCAGGTAGAAGAAGGCCGCGGACGGGATCGCGATCAGCACGGCGGTCGCGGCCATCAGGTTCCACTGGGCGTCGTGCTCGCTGACGAAGGTCTGCAGGCCCACGGCCAGCGTGTACTTGTCGGAGCTGAGCATGAACGTGGAGGCGAACGGCACCTCGGCCCAGTAGGTGAGGAACGAGTAGAAGGCCGCCACCGCCAGGCCCGGGCGGGCGAGCGGCAGCACCAGCCGCCAGAAGGTGCCGAACGGGCTGAGCCCGTCGACCCGGCCGGCCTCGTCGATCTCCACCGGGATGGTGTCGAAGTAGCCCTTCAGCAGCCAGGCGCAGTACGGCACGGTGGTGGTCGAGTAGACCAGGATCAGGCCGGTGTAGCTGTCCAGCAGGCCGAGTTCGGAGAGCATCGTGTACATCGGCACGATCAGCACCGCGATCGGGAACATCTGGGTGACCAGCAGCGACCACATCAGCGGCTTGTGCCCGGGGAACTTCATCCGGGAGACGGCGTAGCCGGTGGTGGCGGCGAGCATCACGCCGAACACGGTGGTGACCCCGGAGACCAGCAGGGCGTTGCCGAACCAGGTGAAGAAGTCGGTGTCGGACAGCACGTGCTGGTAGTTCGACAGCGTCAGCTTGTCGAGGATCTGGCCGGGGTGGAGGTAGTCGGTCTTGTCCGGGCCGAGCGAGACGAACAGGATCCACCCGACCGGGAACAGCGCGATCAGGCCGGCCAGGATCAGGGTGCCGTGGGACAGCGCCCGGGCCAGCGGGCTGCGCTCGCCGCGACGGCGGACCTTGGCGGGCCGGGCCGCCGGGGCCGGGGCCGCCGCACGGGCCGGGAGTTCGGTGGTGGTGCTCATCGGGGGTACCTGCCTTCGTGGGTCAACTGGGTCCGGGGCCTCAGCCGTTGGCCTGCTCGTTGCGGGCGAGCCAGCGCCGGTAGAAGGCGGTGAAGACGATCAGGATGGACAGCAGGATCACGCCGTAGGCGGCGGACTGCGCGTAGTCCCGCGGGATCTGGCCGAAGCCGAGGCGGTACGCCCAGGTGACCAGCAGCTGGGCGTCGGGGGCGCCGGTGCCGAACAGCAGGAAGATCACGTTGAACTGGTTGAACGTCCAGATCACGCCGAGCAGCACGACCGTGGAGGAGACGGAGCGCAGCCCGGGCAGGGTGACGTACCGGAAGCGCTGCCAGGCGGTGGCGCCGTCCATCTCGGCGGCCTCGTACAGCTCGGCCGGGATCGACTGGAGGCCACCGAGCAGCGAGATCATCATGAACGGCACGCCGGCCCAGGTGTTCACCATGATCGCGGCCGCCTTCTGCGCCCACGGCTCGGTGAGCCAGCCCGGCTCGGGCAGGTGCAGGAAGGAGAGGATGCTGTTGACCACGCCGCCGTCGGCGAGCATCAGGCGCCAGGAGAAGACGGTGACGAAGGTCGGTACGGCCCACGGCAGGATGAGCAGCATCCGGTAGGCGGCGCGGCCGCGCAGCTTCTGGTTGAGCAGCAGCGCGAGGCCGAGCCCGAGGGTGTAGTGCAGGAAGACGCAGACGGCCGTCCAGGCGATGGTCCAGACGAAGTGCGACCAGAAGCGGTCGTACGAGCCCGGGCCCCACAGGATGTCGGCGTAGTTGTGGAAGCCGACGAACTGGTAGGTCGCCGGGATCTCGTTGACGCCGATCTTGCGCGCCATGTTGAGGCTGTTGGCGTCGGTGAGGGTGAGCCAGATGCCCTCGGCGAGCGGGTAGAGCACCAGCACGCCGAGCACCAGCACGACCGGGGCGATCATCGCGTAGGCGTACCAGTGCTTGGCGTAGGAGCGCTTGACGCGTTCCAGCAGGCCCGGACGCTGCTCGCGCTCCCGGCTGCCCTTGCCGGTGGCGCCCTGCACGGCGACTGACATCGTTTGCACCTTCTCGGGGGGATTCTCGGGGGGAGCCGACGGCCCGGCCCTCCGGGGGGCGACAGGTGAGGGCGGCGCCGAACGGCGGACGGCGAACAACTGACAGATGATGAAATCTGTTCTCTGTTATTCGTTCGCCGTCACGCGTTCGGCCGCTCCTCGTCCGCTGTCACCCGTCGACCGGCGGGCCGGGCACAGGGACTACTTGGCGAAGCCCGGCAGGAGCTTGGCGTAGTCGGTGGAGACGGTGTTCAGCGCGTCCTGGGTGCTCGTACCCTGGACGGCCTTGCCCAGGTTGGTGCTCAGCGAGGCGAACAGCGAGCTGTACTCGGGCAGTTCGGGGCGCGGCTTGGCGCTGCTCAGCACGGCCTGGAAGCCGGCGATGCCCGGGTCGGCCTTGACGTCGGCGGTGAAGGCGTCGGAGCGGGTCGGCAGGGTGGAGTTCTTCTGCGCGATGAACGCCTGGCTCTCGGCCGAGGTCATGAAGGCGGCGAACTTCTCCGCGGCGGCCTTGTGGGCCTTGTCGGCACCCGCGTACACGGCGATGTTGTGACCACCGGTGGGAGCGGCGGCCTTGCCGCTGGAGCCGGCCGGGACGGCGGCGATGCCGAGGTTGTTCTTGTCGGCGAAGGCCGAGCCCTTGTAGATGTTGGTGATCTCCCAGGGGCCCTGGACGATCGCCGCGACCTTGCCGCTGTTGAAGGCGTCCATCATGTGGGCGTAGGCGTCGGTGGTGACGTCGGCCTTGACGGTGCCGGGCGAGGTGAACATCGTCTTGTAGGTCTCGACGGCCTTGACGGCCTCCGGCGAGGCGACGCTGATCTTCTTGCCGGCGGCGTCGACGGTGTCGGTGCCCTCGCCGTACAGGAACGGCATCGCGTAGTAGCCGTCCGCGGCCTTCAGCCAGAAGCCGTCCACGCCGGCCTTCTCCTTGACGGCGGCGGCGTCGGTCTTCAGCTCGTCCCAGGTCTTCGGCGCCTCGGTGATGCCGGCCTTGGTGAACAGCTCCTTGTTGTAGAGCAGGCCGAGCGTGTCGGTCACCAGCGGAACGCCGTACAGCTTGCCCTCGTACTTGGCCTGCTGGATCAGGCTCGGCTGGAAGGCGGAGGTGTCGGCGGCGGCCGGGGTGCCGTCCAGCGGCTCCAGGAAGCCGGCCTTGGCGAAGGCGGCGGTCCAGCCGACCTCGGAGCGGAACACGTCCGGAGCACCCTTGGCCCCCATGGCGGTCTGCAGCTTGTTCTGCGCCTGGTCGAACGGCACGTTGACGAAGTCGACCTTGACGGTCGGGTTCGCAGCCTCGAACTTCTTGACGAGCTCCTGGTAGTTCGGCGCCTCGTTGGTGGCGTTCGACGTGTCCCAGTACGTGAGGGTGACCGGCCCGTCGGCCTTGCCGTCGGAGCTGGAGCCGCTGCTGCCACAGGCAGCCATCGAGACCGCGAGGGCCACAACGAGGGCAGAGGCCGCGATGCCACGCCGCATGAGAACTCCTAGGGAGGGTGGGGGTGCCCGAGATGTTCCGAGACAGGCGCATAATGGCTGCCTCGTGCCGACCGCACCGTTGCTGCCGTCGGGCTCGGGAAGGAAGTTAACAGCGGCGCAAGAGGGACGGAAAGTCCTTGCAGCAAGTTTCTGCAAGAAACCGCGATCGTTACGCCCGCGTGTCCTGGACGTAGCCACTCGGTAGTTGACGGTGGCACCGATTGCCCCGTTTCGCCCGATTCGCCCCTCCGTGGGCTGGCCGACGGAACCACCGTGCGTGGCCGGAAACGCTCTGCAGCAGACTGGACGCATGCGAATCAGAGCCGTCACCAGGGACGAACTTCCGCTGCTCGCCGAGCTGGAGCGGGCCGCCGGCGCACCCTTCGCCGCGATCGGCATGCCGGAGATCGCCGAGGACGAACCCCCCGCACCCGAGGAGCTGGCGCACTACCTGGAGCGGGGCGTCGCCCTGCTCGCCGAGGCCCCCGACGGAACCGTCGCCGCCTACCTGCTCGCCGAACCGGTGGACGGCGCCCTCCACATCGAACAGGTCTCCGTGCACCCCGACCACGCCCGCCGCGGCATCGGCCGGGCGCTGATCGAGCACCTCGCCGAAACCACCGACGCCCCCGCGCTCACCCTCACGACCTTCGTTGAGGTCCCCTGGAACGCCCCCTACTACGCCCGCTGCGGCTTTCGGCCGCTGGCCGAGGAGGAACTCACGCCGGGCCTGCGGGAGATCCGCCGCAAGGAGGCCGAGCACGGCCTGGACCGCTGGCCCCGGCTCTGCATGCGCCGGGACCTGCGGCCGTAGCGCCGGCCCCAGCCGGTCCTCCTGATCAGCCCTGCCGGTCGGTCCCAGCCGTCAGCCCTTCCCACCGGTCCTACTGATGGATCCCCAGCCGGAGCACGGTGGTCGAGCGGAACTCCTCCCCCGGCCGCAGCTCCGTGCTGGGGAACGCCGGGTGGTGCGGGGAGTCCGGGAAGTGCTGGGTCTCCAGGGCGATCCCGGCGAACGGCCCGTACGGGACGCCGCTCGCGCCGGTGACCGCGCCCTGGAACTTGTTCGCCGTGTAGACCTGGATGCCCGGCTCGGTGGTCAGCACCTCCAGGGTGCGGCCGCTGACCGGGTCCTCCAGCAGCGCGGCCCGCGCCGGGGCCCCGTCCGCCGGCCGGGCGCGCAGCACCCAGTTGTGGTCGTAGCCGCCGGGCCCGGCCAGCTGGGGGTGCTCGTCGTGCACCGACTTGCCGATCGGCGTGGCCGCCGTGAAGTCGAACGGCGTGCCGACCACCGGCTCGGTCCGACCGTACGGGATCTGCCGCTCGTCGGCCGGGGTGTACGCGTCGGCGTCCAGGGTGAGCAGGTGGCCCAGGACGTCGCCGCTGCCTTCACCCGAGAGGTTGAAGTACGCGTGGTTGGTCAGGTTGACGACGGTCGGCTTGCTGGTGACGGCACGGTAGGCGATCACCAGCTCGCCGGAGGCGTCCAGGGTGTACGTGACGGTGACGTCCAACGCGCCGGGGAAGCCCTGGTCCCCGTCCGGGCTGTGCAGCGCCAGCCGCACCCCGCCCTCGACCGGTTCGGCCGCCCACATCCGGTGCGCGAAGCCGTCCGGACCGCCGTGGATGGTCATGCCGCCGCCGGTCGGAGCGAGCTGGTGCTCCTCGCCGTCGATGGTGACCGACGAGCGGTCGATCCGGTTGGCGTACCGGCCCACCACCGTGCCGTAGTGCCGGGCCGGGCCGAGGATCTCGGACAACCGGTCGGTGGCCAGCAGCAGTTGGGCGGAGCGGCCGGAGCGGTCCGGAGCGCTCAGGGTGTGCAGGGTCGCCCCGAGGGTGAGCACGCTCGCCTCGTACGGGCCGGCCGTGAGCGTCCAGCGCTCGATCGCGGCACCCGCGCCCGAAGGGTCCAGGGGTTCCTGCCGCACGCTGGTGGCCTCGCTCGCCATTGGCCTGCTCCTCACTGGCGGCGGGCGTTGCACCGCGGCCGCCCGGTTCCGGGTCCGTCGAGGGGGCGCCGCGGCAGCCCCGTATCCGTCAGCCTAGCGACGGCGGCGGCAGCGGGGGCGCTTCCACCAGCCCACGCGCCGCCCCGCGCGCCGCCGTCCACCACCCGCACGCCGGGCGCGTCCGCGCACATGGCGCCGGACCCGACCGCCGGGCGCTGACCGCCGCGCCCGGCACCGGCCGGTCGCCCGCCTAGTCGTTCAGGTCCCCCAGCCGCCCCAGGTCCCGCTGCTGCGGCGGCAGCCCGAGCGCCGAGGCCAGGCCGTCCGGCCCGCTGCCCGCCTTGCGGTAGACCGCCGCCAGCCGCCGGTTGACGATTCCGATCGGCACCCCGAGCTCGTCGGCGATCCGCTGCGGCGGCACGCCCTGCACGGCCCGCTTGGCGACCTCCCACTCCGAGCTGCTGAGCGTCTCCAGGGTGTCCCGGAAGTCGCGCAGCCCCACCCGGTTGGGCCGCAGGCCGTAGTTGGCGAGCTCCTGCCGCGCCCGGTCGACCAGCCCCTCCGCCGAGCAGTGCTGGGCCAGCTCGATGCCCTGGTACAGGCACTCCTGGGCGTCGTCCAGCCGACCGACCCGGCGCAGCGCGGCCCCGAGGTCGACCAGCGCGACGGCGTGCTCGTATCCGGCCGGGGACTGCCCGAGGTACGCCACGGCCTCCTCCAGCAGCTCGACCGCCTGTCGGCCGTGCTCGATCCGCGCGTACAGCCGCAGCGCGCTGCCGATCGCCGAGGCGGTGCCGAAGGCCCGCGCGTCATGGACCGCCTTCTGGGCGTACTCCCGGGCACGCTCGGGCTCGTCGCCCGCGATCGCGATGGCGAGGTGGCCGGCCCAGGGCGCCCAGACGGTGTTGCGCCAACCGCGGATCTCCAGCTGGGAGCCCGCCTCGGTGAGCGCGGCAGCCGCGCCCGCGTTGCGGGTCTTGGCGACCAGCAGCTTGCCGTACAACGAGGCGGCGTCCGGCAGCACCATGGCGGTCGCGTGGTACGGCGGGTGGAAGCCGGAGTCGTTGGCCAGCTGCCAGGCCTCGTCGATCCGGCCGCGGGCGAGCAGGGTGTCGACCAGCACGCCGACCGCGTCCCAGGCCAGCGGCAGCATGTCCCCGATCCGCTCGGAGATGCGGTGCGCCCGGCGCAGGAAGTCCTCGGCCTCGGCGAGCAGGCCGCGGCGGAACCGGGCCAGGCCCATCAGGAAGTAGGCGAAGCCCCGGTGGGCACCGCTCCAACCGGCCACCTCGAACTGGATGATGGCGTCCGCGGCCAGCCGTTCGGCCTGGGCGATGCGGTCGTTGTAGATGTACGTGAGGCAGAGCATCGAGGGCAGTTCGAAGCCCCAGGTGGTGTCGGTCCACCCGAGGCCCTTGGGCAGCCGCCCGCCGTCGAGGACCTCGTCGGCGAGCGCGAGCGCCTCCGCGGACGGGGCGCCGCGCAGGGTGAGGTCCCAGGCGCGCATGGCGAGTACGGCCCGGGCGGAGGCCTCCTTGCCGTTCAGGCTCCGGCACATCTCGCCGAGCCGGGCGGAGCGGCCCGGGCCGTCCTCCTCGGACTTGCGGAAGGCGTGCCACATGAACGAGGCGGCCTGGAGCCGCTGACGGCCGGCCGGGTCGACGGTCTGCTCGGCCTCGCGCTGGCAGACCAGGGCGGCCTCGCCCAGCTCACCGGCGTGGGCGAGCACCTCGGAGAGCCGGAAGGTGGCGTCCACGCGCAGTTCGGGCCGCAGCGGCAGCTCGTCGGGGTCGAGGGCCAGCTTGAGCTGGTTGACGGTGGCGACGGGGTCGGTGAGCAGTGCGGAGCAGCCGAGTTCGTACATCACTTCGGCCTTGATCTCGTCGGCGGGCGGCTCGTTGAGCGCGCGGTGCAGACAGCGCTGGGCGGCCTCGGGGGCGCCGATCAGCTGGTGCTCGATGGCGGCGCGGCGCAGCTTCTTGACGATCCGGTCGTCGCCCTCGCCGGAGTGGGTCTCGACCAGGTGGCGGGAGGCGGCGAGCAGGCCGAGTCCGGCGTTCTCGATCTCGGCGGCGGCGATGCCGTGCATGCCGAGGCGGGTGGCGTCCGGCATGGTGTTGTAGATGGAGCTGGCGATCAGCGGGTGGACGAACTCCAGGTTCCCGTTGGGGGTCTGGGTCAGCACGCGCTGCTTGCGCAGCTGCTTGATGGACTCGCGGGCGCCCTCGGTGCTCTGGGTGGAGATCCGGGTGGCGAGGTCGACCCGGATGTCGGTGCCCAGCATCGCGCAGGCCCAGGCGTACCGCAGGGTGCTGGCGCCGAGCCGGTCCAGCCAGCTCTTGAGGGTCATCCCGGTGGCGTCGACGGCGAGTTCGCGCAGCTGTCGGGAGTTCTCCTCGACCGGTTCGAGCTCCTGGTCGCGGACCTGGTCGAGCAGGGCGATGACCTCGAACGGGTTGCCGTTGACGACGTTCCAGAACTCGTAGCAGAAGGCCTCCTCGGCCTTGTCGCCGAGTTCGGCACGGATCATGTCGGTGACCGAACTGAGGTTGAGGCGGTTGAGCTCGTGCCTGCGCGCCTTGAGTCCGAGGACGGCCCGGCGGAATTCCTGGGTCTCGGTGGGCCAGTCGCTCTCGTCCTCCCGGAAGGCGAAGACGAGCAGGACGGGAAGTTCACTCGATCGGATGGCGAACTTGGTCAGCCAGGAGAGTGACTCCCCGTCCGCCCAGTGCAGGTCGTCGACGATCATCACCATCGGCGCCCGGCGCGGCGCGAGCTGGGTGAGGACGTAGTCGAGGCCGTCGCGCACGCCCTGCGGGTCGAGGCGGCGGGCGCCGGCCTTGGGCTGCTTGAGGCCCATGGCCGGTCCGACGACCTCCTCCCAGGTGCCCATGACCTGGGCGAACACGTCCGGCGGCAGGTCACTGAGCACGGGCTGGAGCAGCTGCCGCAGCACGTGGTACGGATCCTTGAACTGCCGTTCTCCGCCTCGGGCGAAGAGCACGGTGGCGCCGTCGCGGAGCTTGGCGAGCCGCCGGACCTCGTGCAGCAGACTGGTCTTTCCGATGCCGGGGCGGCCGGAGAAGGTGAGCAGGTCACCGATCTCGGTGCCACCTGCGGCGAAGCCGCGGCAGAGCTGGTCCACGGCGGCCTCCACCGAGCGCAGTTCGGAGTCGCGGTCGTGCAGCCGGACCCGGGGCGCGGTGCCGTCGCCCTCGTGGGCGGAACCAGCACCCGCCCGAATTGCGTTCTCCTGCTCGGTCACCGTCGTGCCTCCGCCTCGCCCGCTCGCGTCACAGCTCCATCACTGCGTGCAGCCGAGGTTAGCGCCGCGCGGCCGTTCCCGTGGGGCATTCGTGCAGGCTGGGGCGGACGGTGAGGGTTCGGGCGGCTTGTCAAGGGCAACTGCCCTATATCCCTAACGTCCGATCATTGCATCAGATACCCTACGGCCTTCGAGGTTCGGATGATCTTGCGGAACCCACCCCCACCGCCCGCGCCTCGCCGCGTCAACTCCCCCCACCATCAGCGCTCGAACAAAAAGCGCCCCCAACCTCCGCTGCACCGGGAGTCCGATGTCTGACGACACCTCACTTCAGATTCCGTTCCCGCACCGCCGCAGTCCGCACGGCCCGCGCGCCACCGCACTGCACCGGGACTGGCTCATCCGCCACCCCCTGCTACCCGACGCCGACCACCCCGGCTACGCCCACTGGGAAGTGGTGGACCTCGCCGCGCTCGGCTACCCGGACGCCGGTCCGGACGAACTCGCCCTGGCCGCCGACCTGATGGGCTTCTACTTCCTCTTCGACGACCAGTTCGACGGCCCGCTCGGCCGCCGCCCCGCCGAAGTCGCCCCGATCTGCGAACGGCTGATCGCCGTCCTGCACGGCGCCCGCCCCGACCAGGACTCCCCGGTCGAGACCGCGTTCGCCGACCTGTGGGACCGCAGCGTCCAGGGCATGCCGGCCCGCTGGCAGGCCCGCGCCGCCTACAACTGGGAGTACTACCTGGCCAGTCACCCGGCCGAGGCGGCCGGCCGGATCTCCACCCGGCCGCCGGACCGCGACGGCTACCTGGAGCTCCGACGGGGCACCGCGGCCATGGAGACCATCTTCGACATGGTCGAACGCCTGGGCCAGTTCGAGGTCCCGGCCGCCGTCCTGCACCACCCGGTGCTGCGCCAACTCCGCCAGCTGGCCGCCGACATACCGTCCCTCAGCAACGACGTGCGCTCCTACCCGCTGGAGGCGCCGCGCGGAGACGTGAACAACCTGGTCATGATCGTCCAGCGGGAGCGGTGCTGCTCGGCCGAGGAAGCCTGCGCGGCGGTCATCGCCGAAGCCCAGCTGATGGTCGACCGCTGCGCCGAGCTGCGCGACCGACTGCCGGACGTCCACCGCGAGTTGGGACTCTCCCGGATCGAACGCGTGATCGCCGAGCGGTACGCGGACGGACTGCTGACCTGGCTGGCCGGCTACCTCAGCTGGGAGGCCCGCACCGGGCGGTACCACGCGGTCTGACCGGGCGCCCGCCCCGAACCGCCCGACGGGCGTACGGCAGCCCGCCCCGGGAGCGCCGTCCGGGCCACGCGGCGGCGTGCGGCGGCACGCCGCGGGAACGCGGCCGGAACGCGCGCCCCGCAGCGATCCGGTTCCGGGCGCCCGAGGTGATCCGCTCCGGGGCGCCCCTGGTGATCGGCTCCGGACTCCCGTCGGCACGCCCCCGGGAGCGGCCGGCGGACACACCCTCCGTACGGGCCCGGCGTACGGACCGTAGCCGCGCCGGGCGCCGGGCGGTTATCGTGCTCGACGGCGGGCGCCCGGCGGGGCGCCGGTCCGATGGCGTGTCCCACCCCTCCCGCCGGACCGCCCCCTGACCGGGCGGTCCGGCGTGCCGCCCGCGGCCCGAGCCGCGCCGACGGCACCCGACGCAGCGAGGAGACACCGAGCATGACGGTCTACCAGCCCCCCGGCACCCCCGGCAGCATCGTCGCCTACCGCTCCCGGTACGAGCACTGGATCGGCGGCGACTGGACGCCCCCGGTGCGCGGCGAGTACTTCGGCAACCCGACCCCGGTCACCGGCGAGGTGTTCACCGAGGTCGCCCGGGGCACCGCCGAGGACATCGAGGCCGCCCTGGACGCGGCCCACGCCGCCGCCCCGGCCTGGGGCCGCACCTCGGCCGCCGAGCGCGCGCAGGTGCTGCTGCGGGTCGCCGACCGGATGGAGGCCAACCTGGAGCGGCTGGCCGTCGCGGAGAGCTGGGAGAACGGCAAGCCGGTGCGCGAGACGCTGGCCGCCGACCTCCCGCTCGCCGTCGACCACCTGCGCTACTTCGCCGGTGCGCTGCGGGCCCAGGAGGGCAGCCTCTCCCAGCTGGACGAGGACACCGTGGCGTACCACTTCCACGAGCCGCTGGGCGTGGTCGGCCAGATCATCCCGTGGAACTTCCCGATCCTGATGGCGATCTGGAAGCTCGCCCCGGCGCTCGCGGCCGGCAACGCGGTGGTGCTCAAGCCCGCCGAACAGACCCCGGCCTCGGTGCTGCTGCTCGCCGAGCTGACCGCCGACCTGCTGCCGCCCGGCGTGCTCAACATCGTCACCGGCTTCGGCGAGGAGGCCGGCGCCCCGCTCGCCGCCAGTCCCCGGGTCCGCAAGGTCGCCTTCACCGGCGAGACCACCACCGGCCGGCTGATCGCCCGCTCGGCGGCCGACAACCTGATCCCGGTCACGCTGGAGCTCGGCGGCAAGAGCCCGAACGTGTTCTTCGCGGACGTCGCCGCCGCCTCGGACGCCTTCTACGACAAGGCCGTCGAAGGCTTCGCGATGTTCGCCCTCAACCAGGGCGAGGTCTGCACCTGCCCCAGCCGCGCGCTGATCGACTCCGCGATCTACGAGCGGCTGCTCGCCGACGGCCTGGAGCGGGTCCGGGCGATGCGCCAGGGCGACCCGCTGGACACCGAGACCCAGGTCGGCGCCCAGGCCAGTGTCGAACAGCTGAAGAAGATCCTCTCCTACTTCGAGATCGGCCAGGAGGAGGGCGCCAAGCTCCTGGCGGGCGGCGAGCGGGCCGACCTCGGCGGTGCGCTGGCCGGCGGGTACTACGTCACGCCGACGGTCTTCGAGGGCGACAACTCGATGCGGGTCTTCCAGGAGGAGATCTTCGGACCGGTCGTCTCGGTCACCCGCTTCGACGGCTTCGACCACGCCGTCGCCCTCGCCAACGACACCCAGTACGGGCTCGGCGCGGGCGTCTGGACCCGCAGCCTCAACACCGCCCACCGGGCCGGCCGCGCCATCCAGGCGGGCCGGGTCTGGACGAACTGCTACCACGCCTACCCGGCCCATGCGGCCTTCGGCGGCTACAAGAACTCCGGCATCGGGCGGGAGAACCACAAGGCGCTGCTGGAGCACTACCAGCAGACCAAGAACCTGCTGGTCAGCTACTCCCCCGACGCGGTCGGCTTCTTCTAGGAAGTCGGCTTCCTCCAGGAAGCGGGGCGGCAAAGCGGAGCGGGAGGCCCACCGGGACCTCCCGCTCCTCGCCACTCCCCGTGGCGGGCTCCGGGGCGATTCGCCTGTTCCGGGGATCAAAGCACATGAATGCGCCCAATTCACCGACGCGCCGCCGACATGCCCGGACGGCCCGCGCGAAAGCCGTAGACAGGACTCCCCGTACCCCAACCCCCGATCCGGGAGTCCCGCGTGACCATCGCCCCCACGAAACTCAGCGACCCCGCCGTCCGCGCCTTCGTCACCGCGGTCAACGCGGGCGACCGCGAGGCCTTCTTCGCGCTGCTCGCCGCAGACGCGACCATGTCCGACGACGGGTCCGAGCGCGACCTGGCGGACTGGGTCGACCGGGAGATCTTCGGCCCGAACGGCCGGATGGCCGTCCAGACCGAGTCGCACGGCGGCCACGCGCTGGTCGCCGAGTTCACCAACGAGACCTGGGGCACGATGCGCACCGCGTGGCGCTTCACCGTCGACGGCGGGAAGATCCGCCGCTTCGAGACCGGCCAGGCCTGAAGCGACCGGCCTGGCTCGGGGTTACCAGCCAGGCCTGGGACTACCGGCCGGGCCCGGGGCTACAGGCTGACCCCGGGGCTACCGGTCCAGCCCCAGGCACCCCCGCACCGCGCGGATCAGGTTCCGCGAGCGGACGTCCCCGGTGACACCCGGCTGCATGCCGTTGGTGACGTAGCCGAAGCCCAGCCCCAGGTCGGGGTCGGCGAAGCCGAGCGAGCCGCCCCGGCCCGGGTGGCCGAAGCTCGCCGGGGAGGCCATCGGCGCGGTCGGACCGTGCCGCCAGAAGCCCAGGCCGAAGGTGGAGTTGACGATCAGCACCCGGTCCGGCCCGCTCACCGCCGGCCCGACCGCGCGTACCAGCACCTCGGGGCCGAGCAGCGGCGGCAGCAGCGCGCCGGAGCCGTCCGCGCGGTCGGCCGCACCGATCAGCGCCGCGTAGAACCGGGCCAGCGACCGGGCGGTGCCGATGCCGCCGGCCCCGGGGATCTCGGCGGCCTGCACCGCCGGGTCGTTGAGGTCCACGCCGGGGCGCACCGAGGCGAAGGAGCGGGCGGTCAGCGAGGCCGGGTCCTGGTAGGCGTCCCGGACGGACTGCTTGGGCCGCAGCCGCAGCCCGCTCGGACCGGTCCGCGCCGCCTCCGGGGCCGGCAGGTCGACCAGCTTGCCGACCCGGGGCGCGGCGCCGGCCGGCAGCCCGATCCACAGGTCCAGCCCGAGCGGCCGGGCGACCTCCTCGGCGAAGTACTGGCCTATGGTCCGGCCGCTCACCCGGCGCACCACCTCGCCGACCAGCCAGCCGAAGGTGTACGGGTGGTAGCCGTGCGCGGTGCCGGGTTCCCAGGCGGGCTCCTGCGCGGCGACGGCGGCGGCCGCGCGCTCCCAGGTGAGCACGTCCTCCAGCCGCAGCGGCACGTCCAGCGCGGGCACCCCGGCCTGGTGCGAGAGCAGCTGGCGCACCGGGACCCGGCCCTTGCCGGCCGCCGCGAACTCCGGCCAGTACGAGGCCGCCGGGGCGTCCAGGTCGAGCAGGCCGCGCTCGACCAGCAGCAGCGCGGCGGTCGCGGTGAGGCCCTTCGTGACCGAGCGCAGCACCTGGGCGGTGCCCGCCGTCCACGGCACCGCGGGCGCCGGCCGGCCGCCGACCTCCGGCCGGGCGTCGCCGCCCCACAGGTCGACCACCTTGCGGCCGCGCACGTACAGCGCGAAGGCCGCGCCGAGCTCGCCGTAGTCGGCGAAGTTCCGTGCGAAGGCCTCCCGTACGGGCTCGAACCCCTCGGCCGTCTCGCCCCAGATCTCCACCACCGCGTGCCGTCCTCGACCAGTTCCGCTGCTTCTCATGCCATGTGCGCTCGCTTTCGATCTCCTTCGATCCTTCTTCGATCGAATTCGTTCGAACCGAGCCCCGAAACCCTAACCTGTCCCCCATGACCAACCCTGCCGAGGAACTGCTGGACATCGTCGACGAGCACGACCGCGTGATCGGGACCGCCCTGCGCGGCGAGGTGTACCGGCGCGGGCTCACCCACCGCTGCGTCTTCATCCTGGTCCGCGACCCGGCCGGACGGATCTTCGTCCACCGCCGCACCGACACCAAGCTGTTCGCCCCCGGCGCGTACGACATGTTCGTCGGCGGCGTGGTCGGCTCCGGCGAGACCTACGCCGAGGCCGCCGTCCGCGAGGCCGAGGAGGAACTCGGCGTCCACGGCGTCACCCCGCGGCCCCTGTTCAAGTTCCTCTTCGAACAGGACCGGCTCTCCTGGTGGTGCGACATGTACGAGGCGGAGTGGGACGGCCCGGTCTCCCCCCAGGAGTCCGAGGTCGCCTGGCACGCCTGGCTCACCCCCGCCGAACTCGCCGACCGCCTCACCCGCGACACCTTCGTCCCCGACGGCCTGGAGGCCTACCGCCGCTACCTGGAGCTCCGGTCCGCCTAGCGCCGCCGAGGCCTCGGAGCCGACGGTTCGGGGTGCGGGGCGGCGTGCGGGCTTCGGAGACGGCGTGCGGGCCGACGGGCGGCGCGCCCCAGGCTCCACCGGAGGGCCCGCGACGAACTAGGGTGGCGCGCATGGCCTCCCGTACGCCGTCTCCGACGGCCGACCACGCAGCACGGACCTCCGCATCCGCCGGGGCGGCGGGCGGGCGGCCGCGTCGGCGGCTGAGCGTGGACGAGCGGCGGGAGCAGCTGATCGCCGTGGCGCTGGAGCTGTTCAGCCGCCGGCCGCCGGAAGAGGTGTCGATCGACGACATCGCCGCCGCCGCGGGCGCCTCCCGGCCGCTGGTCTACCACTACTTCCCCGGCAAGCAGGCGCTGTACGAGGAGTCGCTGCGGCGGGCCGGGCAGGAGCTGTCGGCGCGGTTCGAGGAGCCCATGGAGGGGCCGCTGTCGGAGCGGCTGCACCGGGTGATGGGCCGCTACCTGGACTTCGTGCAGAGCCACGGGCCGGGCTTCGCCGCCCTGCTGCGCGGCGGCTCGGTGGCGGCCAGCGCGGGCACCTCGGCGGTGATCGACGACGTGCGCCGGGCGGCGCAGGAGCAGATCCTGGCCCACCTGGCGATCCCCGCGCCAAGCGTCGGGCTGCGGCTGACCGTCCGGGCCTGGATCGCCAACGCCGAGATCACCTCGCTGGAGTGGCTGTCCGAGCGCTCGGTGCCGCTGGCGGAGCTCCAGCTGCACCTGGTGCAGGAGTTCGTCGCGGCGCTCACCCTCACCGCCGCCCGCGAGCCGGCCCTCGCCGCCGAACTGGCCTCCTTCTTCGCCGACGAGCGCCCCGACGGCCCGACCGGGCGCCTGGTGCGGGACCTCGCGGGGCTGTTCGCCGTGCCGGGGATCGTCGAGGCGGTCACCGCGCTCGCGGCCGGCACCCCCGACGACGGGTCCGCACAGGCCACCGGGGCCGCCGCCGAGTGAGCCGCGCGGTCGGCGGATCGACGGCCGTGCCCGGCGGAGCGGTAACCGGGGTCGGCGCCGGACTCGTCGCCGCTCGCCGACCGTCCAAGTGATCATCGGGTGATCCTGCGGTTCGGTCAGGACAGTGGGCTCTGATAGGAATGAGCAGGGATCTGACGGCGCGCCGCCGCGCCGGGGCCGGTCCCACCCGAACCACCGACAGCAGACGGAGCAGAGCGGGGGGCTCACCAGGTGACCCAGGACGTCCAGTTCAGCGTGGAGGCCAATCCCTTCGCGGCAGCGGAGCAGGTCTGCGCGACCCTCGGCACCCTCACCGACGCCCTCTTCGACCAACACACCTCGCGCCACCCGGCGGCCTCGCTGAGCGCCCTGCGGACGGCCGAACACCCCGCCGCCGAGGCGCTGTTCGCCCTGCCGCTGGCCCCCAACGGCCCGGTGCACACCGCCCTCGACCGGCTCGGCACGGTGACCACCGCGGGCACCGGACGGCCGGGCACCGGCGCGCGGCTCACCGACCGGGTGGTCACCGCGCTCCAGGCCCGGTACGGCGGCGGCGCGGTGCGCGGTGCCATCGCCGACCGGGGCACCACCTCGGCCGCGCTGTTCCAGCTCCCGGTCACCGGCGAGTTCGCCGACGCCAAGCTGCGTCCGCCGTTCGCCCCCGCGCTGGCCGCGCTGGCGGCCGGGCAGCAGACCCGCCAGCCGGTCGAACTGCCCACCGGCGCGGGCGCCGAGGTCCGGCTGGTCGTACCGCCCGGCTTCCACTCGCTGACCTCCCCGGGCGGCCCGCCCGGCGTCTCCGCCCGTACGGTGCCCCCGCTGCCCGACGGCGCGGACCGGACCGGTGGCAGTGCGAGCGGTGGGAGCGCCCCGGACACCGTGGCGGCCGCCGATGAGCTGGCCCGGCACCTGGCCGAGGTCGCCGAAGAGCTGTTCAGCGCGACCGGTCCGGAGCCGCGGCGCGACTTCGCGGTGATCTCCGCCACCCTGGCCGACCTGATCCGCGACGCGGGCGTCGTGTACGCCGGCGTCTGCGCCCTGGAGCTGGACGACCGCGCCTCGGACGCCGCCCTGGTCGTCTCGCTCGCCCGGCACCCGCTGCCGATCACCGCGCTCGCCACCGAGCTGGCCACCGTCCGGCGGCACGCCGAGGTGTGGACCGTGCTGCTGCCGGCCGGACCGGCCGCCGTCCTGGTCGAGGGCCGGACCGTCCCGGTACCCGGACCGCTGGCCGCCGACGGACAGCGGCGCTGGGTGGTCACCTCGGCCGTCCAGGCCTTCGTGCCGCTGCCGGATGGCGGGACGGTGCTGTGCGCCCAGCTGTCCACGGCACGGCCGGAGGACTGGGAGCTGTACACAGAGGCGTTCGCGGAGCTGCTGAAGAGCATCCAGTTCGGCTGGGACGGCGTACCGGTCCCGGGCGCCGCGACCGCCGTCCCGGCCGCCGCGGTGAGCAGCGTTCCGACCCCGGCGCCCGCTCCCGCCCCGACCCCGTCGCCTGCCGCCACCATCGAGGAGGCGTCGGCGGAGGCGCCGGAGGAGAGGCCGGTGCACCTGCGCGGCACACCGGTACGGGTGCCTCCCGCGGACTTCAACCCCTTCGCGCCGGTCGCGGAGACCCCGGAGGTCCCCGCCGCCGGTGGGGACCAGGCGGCACCGGACGCCGAGGGCGGACCGAAGGGCACCCCGGTGATGGTCCCGCCGCCGGACTTCAACCCCTTCGCCATGGGGGGCGTCCCGGACGTATCGGGCGACGCGCCCGCCACCCAGCCTGCCGGGGCGGCTCCGGTCGCCGATCCGTTCGGCACCACGGTCGCGGCCGAGCAGAAGGCCGACCCGTTCGGCACGACTCTCCCCTCCCAGGGCCCGGCCGTCCCGCCGCCGCCCTCGACCCCGCCCGTCATCCCGGCCCAGGCACCGCCCGCCGCGGCCGCGGCGGAGCGGAGTCCGGGGCAGGGCGGGGACGCGGAGGAGCCGGCTCCGGGCAAGGGCACGCC
>NZ_JBHVEU010000122.1:0-20243 GCF_042802075.1 Kitasatospora sp. NPDC057518 | reverse complement strand
GCCCGGGGCGGGTGGCTCCTGGTGTGCCGCCCGCCCCGGGCCGCGAGTCGCGGAGAAGAGGGCCGTGACCGGTGTCAGCGCACGGTGACGGTGAAGACCGGGGAGGCGGTGTCCCCGCTGACGATGCGCAGCTCGTTCAGGCCCGTGATGCCGAGCTTCACACCGAGCGAGTAGGCGCCGCTGCTGGTCGTCGGCACCGAGGCGGGCAGGGTGACCCACGCGCCGTTCTGCTTCTGCTGCAGGGTCACCGTGGTTCCCGCCTTGAGCCCGGTGGTCGTGCCGGTGACCCGGAACAGTTCCCACGCCTGGACCGTGGTGACCGACGGCTTGGCGGTGATGGTGGCCTGCGTGGCCGCCGCCTGCGGGGTGGCGGGCTGGGGCGTGACGGACGGCGCGGTGACGGACGGCCCGGTGGGCGCGGGGTCGGCGGTGGTGGGGCCGGCCGCCAGGGCGGTGCCCGCCAGGCCGAGGGCGAGGGTGCTGAGGGTGGCCACGGCGGCCAGGCGCAGGCGGTTCCGCTTGGAGACGATCACGGGTACCCCTTTCCGGGGGAGGTGGTTGCTCGCCCGAAGGCGTGGATGCCGCGATTCGGGCTCTGCCATCTGTGGGGACGTCCTGGGCCGCCCATCGATCATGGGCGAATTGTCACCGGATAGTAACAGTCGGCGATCAAACCGGGTCGGAAGGCGACCGGGGCGCGCTCACTTCACAACAGTACGGAGTGCGGTCGGCGGCCATGACCGAAAGGTCGGAACTGCCCCGTAGCGAACCGCTGTTGACCAGTTCTGATTGCTGATGGCCATGAATGCGCCGATCCGCCCGGAATCCCCGAAGTCGCCCCCGGCGGCCCGGTCCACAGCCGGTCCGGTTCCCGTCCGGGTGAGCGGAGCCGCACCTCCGAGGTTGCGCGGCCCGGGTGAACATCGCGCACGGGAGGCGCGGGCCGCCGTCCGGCAGGGCACGGGTGGGGGACCGAGACTCCCGTGAGAAAGGCCTGTGCCGTGGGGCGTGCACTGATCGTCGTCGATGTGCAGAAGGACTTCTGCGAGGGTGGGGCCGTTCCGGTCGGGGGCGGTGCCGGGCGGGCCCGCGCCATCGCCGAGCTCGTCGAACGCACCGCCGGCCGCGAGTACGCGCACGTCGTCGCCACCCGCGACCACCACCTCGACCCGGGCGGCCACTTCTCCGACCACCCGGACTTCAAGGACTCCTTCCCCGTGCACTGCGTCGTCGGCACCGAAGGAGGCGAGTTCCACCCCGACTTCGCGCCCACGGCCGAGACGATCGTGGACGAGGTCTTCTACAAGGGTGCGCACTCCGCCTCCAAGAGCGGTTTCGAGGGCTTCGCCTCGGACGGGACCGCCCTCGCGGACTGGCTGCGCGCACGGGACGTCACCGAGGTGGACGTGGTCGGCATCGCCACCGACCACTGCGTGAAGGCCACCGCGCTCGACGGCGTGCGGGCCGACTTCGCCGTTCGGGTCCTGCTCGACTACACCGCGGGCGTCGCCGCCGACACGACCGCCCGGGCCGTCGCCGAACTCGGCGGGTCCGGTGTCGAGTTGACCGGTGAGCCGGTCGTCGTCGGCTGACGGTGGGGAGGCCGGCCGCCGTGGAGCGCGCCCGCCCGATCCACGCGGACCGGGACGCCTGAAGGCGTCCACCGAAGCCGCTGACACGCCCTCGATCGGGTGAGTTGCGGTACCCCCGGGGCAGCGGGCGGCCAGGGTAACGGCCGTGATCAACATTCGAATCCGCACGGCCGCCAGCGCGGTCGCCCTCGCCTGCGCCGTCGTGCTCACCCCCGAGAGCCTGGCCGCCGCCGCCCCCGCTGCCCAGGCCGACGCCGCCCCCTTCCGCTGCCTCGACCCCAGCGGGGACGCGCTCTGGAGCGGCCCCCAGTGCGACGGCGTCATCGTCCGTGAACTCGGCACCGAGGCCGTCGCCATCGTCCTGGACGGCCGGCGCATCGACTTCGCCGACGAAGCCGAACTGCGCGCCGACGACTGCGCAGACCGGCCCGCCGTCACCCTCCCCGCCAGCACCTTCGAGAGCATCCCGGAGGGCCCGGACCCGCTGTACGCCGCCGTGGACCGCCGGGTGGACGTACCCCGGATCACCCCCACGCCGCACTGGCGCAAGAACTGCCACCCGCTCTTCCGCTCGGACGGCCGCGACCCGTCCGTCATCTTCGAGCAGGGCTTCGCGCCGAAGGACACCGTCAACGGCCAGTACGACATCACCAGTTACGTCCTGCAGAACCAGCCCTCGCCGTTCGTCAGCACCACCTACGACCCCGAGCTGTACAAGAAGTGGAAGAAGGTGCCCTGGGACTACTTCATCGACGCCCCCGGCGGCATCGACGTCAACGCGACCATCGGCGACCATCACCAGTACGCCGACCAGGTGGAGGTCGCGTTCCCCGGCGGCGTGGACCGGCACTTCATCAGCCGGGCCTGCCCGGTCGACCGGGCCACCGCCTCCCTGGTCGAGTCCGGCTGCGTGGACAACCCGAACTACCAGCCCTGGCTGCACTGACCCGCCCGCAGTCCGCCGCCGACCGGCCGCCCGAGGGGTGTGGCGCGCCGCCGCGGTACCCCCGGAAGAGGCCCCGGTGTCCCAGCTCGGACACCAGCCGCAAAGTAGCGGGGTGATCACATGCTCGCCGCCGTGGCGGCCTGCTCGTCGTGTTCGCGGAGCATCCGCATGACGGTGGCGGGTGAGGGGTGCCGGCCCTTCTTCGCCCCGATGGTGATGACGAGCCGCTTGGCGATATCGCGCAGGCTCATGTCCTGGTCGCGGAGGTGGAGGGCCATGGACAGTATGGAGCCGTCGGTGACGCCCGCACCGCCGATGGTCTTGCCGCGCTTGCGGGCGGACTCGTGGCCTTCGAGGGTGCGGTCGCGGATGTACTCGCGCTCCATGCCGGACATGGCCGCGAGCACGGTGAACACGATGCCGGAGGGGTCGTGTGAGCCCTTCAACTCCCCGGTGAGGAACTCCAGGCCGACGTTGCTGGCCTTGAGCTCTTCGGCGAGCATGGCGAGTTCGATGCCGCGGCCGAGCCGCTTGTGCTCGTGGACGACGAGGGTCACGGCGACGCCGGAGGAGCGGATCTCTCCGGCGAGCTTCACGGCGGCCTCCAGCTCGGGCCGGCGGGTGGCGCGGGTGGAGATCTTCTCCGAGAAGACCCGGGTCACCCCGGCCTCGGCGAGGGAGTCGAGCTGTGCGTCGAGGGACTGCCGGGCGGCGCGGTGTTTCACGAGCGACCACCTATGAAACACGCCCTGGCCACGGCCGCTGGCCTCCTCTGTGGAGCGCCGTGCGGTAGGCGGCTGGGGTGACGCCGTAGGTGCGGGTGAACCATCGGGTGAGGTGGGCCTGGTCCGCGAAGCCGGCCTCGGCGGCCACCGTCGCCGGCGCCGTGCCCTCGGCCAGGAGCGCACGGGCTCGGCGCAATCGCAGATCGCGCTGGTAGTCGCTGGGTGCGAAGCCGTACGCCGTGCGGAAGCCCCGGTAGAGCGCGAAACGGCTGCACCCGGCCGCCCGGGCCAGCTCGTCGGCGCCGACGTTCTCGGCGAAGCGCTGCCGCAGCAGATCGCGGGCCCGTGCCATCGCGGCCAGGTCCACCCGGCCCCGCTGGTCCGGAACCGGTGCGGACCGCGCTGCGGCACGGCGGGTCAGAGCCAGCACGGAGGCGGCGAGGCGTTCCTCGACGATCAGCCGGGATGCGTTCTCGGCGACCGCGGTATGGAGGCGGGCCACCGCTCGGGCGAGGGCCGGGTCGTCCACCACCGGAGTGTCGAAGAGTGGCAGCCCGGCGTCGCCGGGCGCCGCGTCGGCGAGGACCTCCCGGACAAGACCTTCGCCGAGGTGCAGCATCCGGTAGCGGTAGCCGTGCTGGACCGCCGACCGCCCGTCGTGGGGATCGTCCGGATTGAACGCCATGACCAGCCCGGCCGCGCTGACGTGCCGCCCTCCCCTGCACACGAACGACTGCGCGCCGTCGTCGGTGACGCCGAACGAGTACGTGTCGTGGGCGTGCATCGGATACGCGTACCGCTCGAAGCGGGCGTCCATGGCCTCCAGCGCAAGCCCGGGAACCCGCCAGTAGGCGGCGCGCTCCCCGGCAGACGTCATGTCCCCAGTGTGCCGCACGAGCGTTCAAGCCCCCGCGCGCTTCCACGGCGCACGCTGGACACCAGCACCTCGACCAGCGAAGGAACCAGGGGAATGACCGGGAACGCCTCAGCAGCACCGACGAGCCTTCACGCCACGGAACGGGTCCGCCTGGCCGTGTACCACGGATTCGCCCGCACTGGACACGCTCCGAGCGTGCCGGAACTCGCCGCACTCACCGGACTCGCCCCCGATCAGGTACGCCAGGAACTGCGCGCCCTTCACGCAAGCCACGACGTGGTCCTGGACCCGCAGGACGACGACCAGGTCGTGATGGCCCACCCCTTCGCGTCCGTGCCGCTCGGCTTCTCCGTCATGGGGACACACACCCTGTGGTGGGGCGGCTGCGCCTGGGACTCGTTCGCCATGCCCCACCTGCTCAAGGACGAGCCCGACCTCCTGGTCGCCACCCGCTGCCTGGCCTGCGACACCCCGCACGCCTGGGTGGTCGGCCGGGAGGCACCCCCGAAGGGCGACCAGGTCGCCCATTTCCTCACCCCCATGCACCGGGTCTGGGACGACGTCGTGCACACCTGCGGCAACCAGCGCCTGTTCTGCTCCACCGACTGCGTCGACACCTGGCTGCGGAAGACGGGCCAGGAACGCGGCTATGTCATGGATCTGGGCACCCTGTGGCACTTCGCCGGCGACTGGTACACCGGACGCCTGGACCCGGGCTACACCCGCCGCGACCCCGCCGCCGCCGGCGCCTACTTCGCCGAGGTCGGCCTGCACGGCTCCTTCTGGGGACTGCCCGACTGAGGCCTGGCTCCTCCTGCCGCCCCCCTGAAACGGGGCGACGAGCTGTGTGCCCTCTCGCCGCCCGGTCCGACTCTGCTCGACACGGCTGCGTGCGGCGTCCGCACCCGTCGGATCGGTCAACCCGACAAGTGTGTCCGGGCGACCGATTGGTCGGCGGTGCCGGCCGGCAGGCGTTTTTCCGCTCGACGTGCCAGTAGATCATCACGCCGTCGCCGCCGTAGCGGGTGTGGTACTCGGTCATGAAGTTCGAGGACCAGGACCCGAACTTCTTCGAGTCCGACGCGCACGCGGTGCCTTGCCCCCACCATGCGGTGTCGCGGGCGGCGAAGGTGGAGTTCACCAGCCTGATGACGGCGGCCCGCAGGTTGTCGACGGTGATGAAGTGCCGCAGCGCGGCCTCGCTCTCGCCATGCTCGCCGGTCGCCACGATCGCCCGGATGCCCATGTTCGTGCCCAGCGCGAAGAGGGCCAGCAGGAGGCGGCGCTGGAGGACGTCACGCTCGATGCGCTCGTACGCGGCTACCGAGGAAAACTCCTCGGTGAAACCGGTCAGGAAGTCGGCGCTCTTCAGCACGTCCAGCACGTCCAGGACGCCCCAGCGGCGTGCGACCTCCTCCTTGAGGGCCGCCAGGCCGGTGGGCTCGGCCAGCGGCTCTCGTCCCGCTACCCACGACCTACTTCGCGGCTGGTGTCTGAGCTAGGACACCGGGGCCGAAGCGGGCGGCCCGGTCGGCGGCGGCCCGCCGCTGTCACGCGCCGATCAGGGCCCGTGGGTCGAAGCCTTCGTCGTCCCAGCCGTAGGTGGAGAAGCCCCTCCCGCCGGAGAGGTGGTGGGTGAGGGCGGCGTGGGCGGTCGGGAACATCGGCAGCGGTAGCCCGTCGGCCGGGGACCAGACCGCGTCGAGGTGCTTGTCCGGCTCGGTGTTCGTCAGCTCGCCGCGCCACGCGGTGGCGAGGAACACCGACAGCAGGAACGGGTGCTCGCCGTCCCAGCCCGTGCGCACCTGGACGGTGTGTACGAGCCGCAGGTCCGCCGGCTCGACGAGCAGCCCGGTCTCCTCCCGCAGCTCGCGCGCGGCGGCCTCGTCGAGGCGCTCACCGACCTCGACCTTGCCGCCGGGGATCGTCCACGCCGACGCCGTGATCCAGCTGTTCGCGGCGTAGTGCAGGGTCGCGACCAGGTTCCGGTCGCGGTCGTGGGCGATCACGGCCACGGCCTGGAGAAGGCTCTCCACGGTGCTGCCTCCGGGGTGGGTGAGCGGACGGTGGTCGGGGCTCGAGGAACATCCATGCCAGTGCCGGCCCTGTCCGAGCCACCGACACGGCGTCAAGCATCATCGCGCCGCCACGGCGCCACCTTCAACGGTTGGACTGTCCGTCATCCGCTTCGAGCTCGGTCGCCGGCGCCTGGTGGGTGGCCGCCCACGAGGCCAGGAGCGCCAGATTGTCAGCGGTCGGTGTGCCCGCGGGTGCCGTGTAGACGTTGAGGAGCAGGCCGGGTTCGGCGGGCAGTTCCAGGGACTCGACGTCCAGGTCGAGCCGGCCCACGATCGGATGGCGAACACGCTTGCGGCCGGACCGGTGCAGTCGCACGTCCTGGGATGCCCACCGCTGCCGAAACAGCTCACTGCGCGTCGACAGTTCGCCGACCAGGGCGATCAGCTCCTCGTCGTGCGGATCGCGGCCGGCTTCCATGCGTAGCTTCGCGGCCACGTCACCGGCGATCTGGTCGTAGTCGACGAAGAAGTCCCTGGCCGCCTCGGGGTTCAGATAGACGAACCTCGCCGTGTTCGCGGGCCGTCGCGGGTCGGCCAGCACCGGTGAGAACAGCGCGCGAGCGAGGTTGTTCGTGGCGAGCACGTCATAACGGCCGGTACTGATCCAGGCCGGTGCGTCGGAGACCGCATCGAGCACCTGCTGCAGCGTCGAGCGCACCGTCACGGCGGGCCTACGCCGGCGTGGGCCGCCGGGCGCCCTGGATCGGCGCGCGAGGTGGAACAGGTGGTCGCGCTCGGCCTCGTCGAGTCGCAGGGCGGAGGCCAACGCGTCCAGCACGCCATCGGAGGCACCGGCGAGGCTGCCGCGCTCCATGCGCACGTAGTAGTCGACCGATACCCCCGCCAGTAGCGCCACCTCTTCGCGGCGCAGACCCTTGACCCGACGGTTGCCGCCGTAAGCGGGCAGGCCCGCCTGCGCGGGTGCGATGCGGGCGCGACGCGAGCTGAGGAACTCCCGGATCTCGGTGCGTGGATCCATCGTGGCCGTCTCCTCACCGTAAGTCCGTCCCGCAGTCTAGGGGGTACCCGATGCGGTCGTCGCGATGCCGCCGTCCACCGGGATCACGGCGCCCGTGAGGTAGGAGCCGGCCCGGCCGGCGAGGAACACGGCGATACCCGCCATGTCGTCGTCGCGGCCGATTCGGCGCAGAGGGGCCGCCGCCGCGATCGTGTCGCCGATGGCATCGAGTGCGGACGCCGTCATCCGCGACGGGAACACTCCCGGTGCTACCGCGTTCACCGTGACGTGCTGGGGGCCCAGCTCCCTGGCAAGCACTCTGGTGAGTTGATGGAGTGCCGCCTTGCTGCTGGCGTACGAGTAGTTGGGCGACTCGGCGACGTGGATGGCGGCGATACTGCCGATGTTGATGATCCGCGCGGGATCATCGGCGGTGCCCGCCCCGCGAAGTGCGGGGAGCAGCGCCTGCACCAGCCAGAACGGCGACTTGAGGTTGAGGTCGATCACCGCGTCCCAGGCCTCGTCCGGGAACGTCGCCAGCGGCTCGCGCCACATCGCTCCCGCGTTGTTGACGAGGATGTCCAGGCGTTCCGAGTCGCCCTTGACGAGATCGGCGAGGCGCTGACACTCGTCGTGCCTGGACAGGTCGGCGGGGATTGCCTGAACGTCGCCGAATTCGGACAGTAGACGCTGTGCCCCCGCGCACCTGTCCGCGTCGCGTGAGCTGATGACGACGCGGGCGCCCGCCTGGAGAAGGCCGCGCGCCATCATCATCCCGATGCCACTGGTGCCGCCAGTGACGAGGGCGTACTTCCCACTCAGATCGAAAAGCTCTGTGTGGGTGGTGAACTGGCTGTCCGCCATTGGTCTCCGTCCCCTTCTGTCGTGGACGAACGCGCCGACATGGTCGCGGATACGGGGCAGCTGAATCGACCTGATGGAGGTAGAGCCGCGGTGCGTGTCCATGGAGTGTTGTCGGCGCGTTCGACTCAACCAGGTTGGCAGGCGTTTCGGACGTCTGGGAGACCCTGGTGATCCAGGTACTGTGAGAACCCCCGATGCTCGGCGACGGCCGGGCCCGCCGGTCAGTCGATGCCTTCGATGATGCGGAAGTCGCGCTCGACGCTGCCGGAGAGGGCCACCAGCGCCTCCTGGTACGCCTCGCTCTCGTAGGCCGCGACGGCCAGTTCGAAGCTGTCGAACTCGATCAGAACGACGCGTTGCGTGATTCCGGCCTCGTGGGCGACGACCCGACCGTCAAGGGACAGGAGGCGCCCGCCCCCGGCCCGGACAGCCGGACCGGCCAGCTCCGCGTAGGCGGTCAGCCTCTCGGGGTCGGAAACGGCGGGGTAGGCACTGACCCAGTAGCCCTTGGCCATGGAAACCTCCTGTGTTCGGCCGGGCACGTCCGACGTCGGACCGACAATCGGATCGATCGATCCCGGCATCCGCAGGCTAGGGCTTGACGGGCGGTCGAGGGAAAGACCGGTACGGACTAGGCTCAGAACGGATCGTTATCAATCGGCGGGGAGGGCGCGTGGCGCCGGACACGGTGAGCCTGCGGTACTTCCTGGTGCTGGCACAGGAGTTGAACTTCACCCGCGCGGCCGCACGGATCGGTATCGCACAGCCCGCACTCAGCGCCCGGATGCGCCGGTTGGAGGCGGAACTCGGGACGGCCCTGCTGGTCCGCAACACGCGCAGCGTCGAACTGACCACGGCCGGTGCGGCTTTGGCGGAGTCCGCTCCGCCCGCGCTGGCGGCGCTGGACCGGGCGTGGGACACCGCCCGGAGCGCGGCGGCCGGTGCACTGGGCACGCTGCGCATCGGATACAGCCTCAGCGCCGGGGCCGAGACGGCACCGGCCCTGGTGGACAGGCTGATTCGCGACAACAGCGGACTCGAGGTCGGCGCGGTCCCGATGGCGACACCGGAGATCTCCCCGGCGGTCGCCGACGGCCGCATCGATGCCGGGATCACCCGCGGTGAACAACCGGGCGATGGCGTGCGCCGGTTCCTGCTGCGGCGTTCGCGCATCGGGGTCCAGCTGGCGCAGCACCATCCGCTGGCCGAACGCGCGGAGATCGAGATCGCCGACGCGGCCGCGTACCCGCTGCGGCTCCCGGACCGTGCGGCCAACCCCGTGGTCCACGATCAGCTGTCCGCGCTGTTCCGGGACACCCGACCGCACCCCCGGTTCCACACGCCCGCTGTCGCTTTCGACCTGTCCCAGCGCGACCTGCGGGACGGGGTCACCCTAGCCCCGGCCGGAGAAGCCGCGGCCACGGTGCAACCGGCCGGTCTCACCTGGCGACCGCTGCGGGGCGCGCCCGGCCTGACGCTCCACCTGGTCCTCCCACGCGAGCAGTCGCCCCTGCACCGCCGCATCCGCGCCGTCGCCAAGGCCCTGGCACGCGAACTGCACTGGCTGCCGGACTGACGCGCGGGAGGTCGAGCGAGACGGACCTCCGCGGCTGGTCGGTGCGATGGGGTTCGGTGGTGCCGGCGTCACACCGGCCAGCCGTGGGCGGAGAGCCGGTTGCCGTGGGTGATCTCGCGGAGGGCGTGTGCGGTGTAGGGCACGGTGTCGGCCGGCAGCCCGTCGAGCGGCCACCAGCGCAGTTCCGCGCACTTGTGCGGCTCCGCGTTGCGCACCTGACCGGTGTGGCGGGCCGGGCGGAAGAACAGCTGGAGGCGGCTGTGGTCGGTGTCGAGGTGGTGCAGGGTGTGGACGAGTTCGAGGTCCTCCTCGGCGATGGTGATGCCGAGTTCCTCCTCGGCCTCGCGCGTCATGGCGCGGGTGACCGGCTCGCCCCGCTCCATGTGCCCGGCCGGGAGGTGCCACAGCCCGTTGGCGTAGCTGGTGTTGCGGCGCCGTCCGAGCAGCACCGTGCCGCCGTCGAACAGGACGAGGTGGACCCCGACGACCAGCATGAGCGGGTCCGTACCCGGTGCCCCGGACGCCGTGTCCGCGAGGTGGCCGGTGTGGTCGGTGGGGTCGGTGCGGCTCATGCGGTGCTCCCGGTGGACTGGTCGGCTGCGGCGGCGAGCAGGGGCAGGTAGTGGTGCAGGTAGGGCGGGACCTTGAGGCCGAGCACCTCGTCGAGGGGGACCATGCGGACGGCCAGGCCCTCGTCGCCGAGCCGCAGGTCGCTGTCGGGGCCCTCCCAGACGGCGTGCAGCACGCGGGTGAGCGGGAGGCCGTGGTCGTGGTGCGGGTCGGGGAGGGGCCGCAGGCCGGTGATCTCGAGGCCGGCCTCCTCGCGGACCTCGCGCACCGCGGTCTCCCGGGCGCTCTCGTCGGCCTCCCGCCAGCCGCCGATCGGAGTCCAGTAGCCGGGCCAGGCCATGCCCGGCCTGTCTTCGCGCAGGTTCATCAGCAGTCGACCGGCGCGGTCGGTGACGAAGACCAGGACGCCCTCGAAGTCGTCGTCGGTCGGCGTGGGGCGCTCCAGGTAGAGCGGGACACCGGAGCGGTGGGCGCGCAGCACCTGCCGGAGCCGCTGGTACCGGGCGGGGGTCATCCGGGCGTGCCAGTCGTGGGCCGTCTCGAACCGCCACTCGGTGTGCTCGGCCGGATCGAGGCGGATCCGGGCCTGCTGCTCGCGGGTCAGGACGCGTGAAGTAGGCCGCCGGCGAGGTGCCTCTGGGTGAGGTCCTTTTCCGGCGGCCCCTTCCCGAACCGGGCTTGCGACTTTCACCGCACCCGGCTCTCCAGTGATCCATTCCGTGAGGAGCCCGTTCCATGGCCGTGGATCTTGTTGTGGCAGGAGACGCATACAACCAGTGTCTTTCGTCTCCGGGTTGCCATGAGTTCGATCCAAAAGGATTTCTCCTTCCTCCCCGGCTGGTTGAGGTCGGCGAGTTTGCGAACGTGGTGGACTTGTAGCCCATACCCCGCCCCGCATGCCTCACATTCCTCGGCCAGGAGCCTCTTTACCAGCTCGGTCCTGCCGGGGTGGGCCCTGTGGATCCTGTCCTCGGCACTCACGGTGCGTTGCCGTCTGAGTGGGGTTTCTCCAAACTTGGCCACAAGGGGCGGTTTGCCATCCCTAGGGACTTCCACCATAAAGCATCTGCGCTCCCCATACGACGTGGTGATGGTCCGTTTGTACTTCCTGGACATCTTCGTCGTAGTGGAGCTGTGCTTGCTGGCGAGGGTCCTGAGCATAGAGCATTCCATGACCCATTGCAGCCTGCTGAGGGTCCCAACGTTCTGGGCCATCAGGTAGTACTGGATCACCCCACGGAGTTCAGCTCCATAGTTCCCCACGATTGAAAAGTCCGAGTCGTGGATACGAAGGCCCAGCTCCGCGGGTTTCCCCCTTCTCATATATCCTGCGCATCGTTTCCGAATCACGTCCCTCGGCACGTACAGCCCGATCTTGCCGTTGGTGGCTCTGCGACCACCGCTGATCTTGCAATCGGCTCGTTGTACACGTACCTCGTAGCCTAGGAACCTCGCCGCCTGGCTGGAGGCGTGGGTGATCAGGGTCTTCTGTTCGGATAGTTCCAGCCTGAGTTCATCACGCAAGAACTCCCCGATCCTGGCCTTGATCTCCTCGGCTTCACGCTTAGGTCCGCTAAACCCGAGAAGGAAGTCGTCGGCGTACCGCACATACCGGAGTCTCCGGTAGTCGGGATCATCCGGGTCGACTCCCGGCATCGTGCGCATCTCCCGCTTCAGTTCCCTGATGCGGTCCACGTCATGAGCCCTGCGTGCCTTCTGCAGCTCGCCCCTCAGCCTTTCATAGGGGCGGTGGCGGGCTCGGCGCGCTCCTCGGGTATATTCCGGAATGAGCTCCTTTTCAACGAACTGGTCGAAACGGTCCAGGTAGATGTTGGACAGAAGTGGAGAGACGGGCCCCCCTTGCGGCGCCCCACTGTGCGTCGGGTGCAACTTCCAGTCCGCCAGGTACCCAGCCTTGAGCATCCGTTCGACCAGCTGTAGGAATCGTCCATCGTGGATTCTCTCAGCCAACGTCGAGAGCATGATCTCGTGATCGAGGCTCCCGAAGAAGTCCGCGAGGTCGCCTTCGATGAACCAACTCGTCCCCGTCCATTTGTGGGCCACCTCTGAAAGCGCCGTATGGCACCCCCGAGAGGCCCTGAATCCGTGGGAGCGGTCAGAGAACTGGGCGTCGTAGTACGCGTCCAAAAGGAGGCGCACCACCTCCGCGACCAGCTTATCGGACCAGGTTGGCACGCCGAGCGGCCTAGTGCGGCCGTTCGGTTTGGGAATCTCAACCCGCCTCACTGGCCTCCACCGATAGGTCTCCGAGCGAAGCCGCCCAATGATCCCATCGATTTTCTCCAGTGACATGCCATCCACGGTTTCTGGGGTGACCCCGGGCGTCATGGATCCCGCGTTCGCGTAGATCCTCCCGTAGGCCATGAGGAAGAGTTGCCTATTGAATAGGTGCCGATAGAGCCTCTCTAGCGGCAGGGCGCGCCTGCCGCGTTCACGGATGACATTCAGCACGGTTTCAGCTTCCTGCATTACGCAGACCTCCCCGGCTTTCGTGTCGAATCACCTGTGCCCCTTCGCCCTGCGGCTGGCTTTCCCAGCCCCCTTGGCAGGTCGTAACTCCTGCGACTACTACGGGCACTCCGTCGCCATAGGGCTCGCGCCCCGTAGGCGATCCCACGGTACGTCTCTGTTGCACGTGTCGAGCGCGACTTAGGTCGCCCGTTCGTCCCCTTGATCGTCTTCGTTAGACGACGTTCTGCCCTGCGAAGGTTGCGGAGGCAACGGAGGCGTACCCCCGCACAGTGCAGCACTGGTGACAGGCGCCATTCCAGCAGGAGTCTTCTTGCACCAACTGGGAACTGGGCTTCAAGCAATCCAGCCTTGACCATATCGCGCGGGTCTCGCACCGCCACGCCTTGAGCGCCTGCGGGCGCGCGGTACTTTCCCGACATGCTACTTTCCCCTTTCACTTTCATGTCCAGGTAGGTCGGGTGACCCAGGAATTTCCCTTCGAATTCCTCCCAACTGAATTGGGGATGCTACAGAGCGCCACGTGGCGCAACGCCGTCGAAGACGAAGCCGCAGGCGGGGACGGGCTGCTCGGCGCCGGCCTGTTCGTGGATGACGGCGACCAGGCGCCTGCGGTCGACGGCTTCGGGGTTCTCCGCGGCGAGGTCGAGGCCGAGCTCCTCCCGGGCCTCGCGCAGGGCGGTGCTGAAGGGGGTCTCGCCGTGCTCGACGTTGCCGCCGGGGAAGTTCCACACGCCGGGGTCGACGGCGGAGCGCATCCCGAGGACACGGCCCCGCGGGTCGGTGACCAGGAAGCAGCCGTAGGCGCTGGGTCGGGCGACGGTGGTGAGGTAGCCGCCGGCCGGCCGCCAACCGGGTACGGCCAGACGGCCGGTGAGCCACTCGATCACCGCGCGCTGCCCTTCGCCGGTCGGCGGCAGCCGCTCGGCGTCGGCCCACTGGTGGCCGTCATGGTCGGGCGAGAGGACGACCGGGGTGCCGTCCGGAACCACGGCGGTGAAGACGAACTGGCGCACGCGCAGGCCCTGTTGGCTGCTGAAGTCCAGGTGCCGCGCGTACTCCAGCGGCAGGCCGGTGAGCCCGGTCTCCTCGGCCAGTTCCCGCGCCGCCCCGGTCGGCACGGGTTCGCCGTCCTCCCGCCCGCCGCCCGGGTACTCCCACAGGCCGGGCAGGACGTCGTGCGCGGCCCGGCGGATCATCAGGATCCGGCCGGAGGCGTCGCGGACCACCACGCCGACGCCGATCCGCTCGACGCCCTCGCGGAAGGCCAGCTCGGTCAGCACCTGGAAGTCGATCACCTGGCGGACTCCTCGGACTCGCGGGCGGGCGCGGGGGACTGCTGCTGCGGTACCGCTCTCGTCAAGACGCATACCCGGAAGTCGAGTTCGGGTATGTGCCGGGGACGTCGCAGGCAACCGATGATGGAGCTGTTCGAATCCGGCGTTCAAGTGGATCGGCTCCGGGCGAGCCCGGGTCGAACGGGGACTTTTCGAGCATCCACGGCACAGGGCAGGGCAGCCTCCGACCGGCCTTGTCCCTCATGGCCGGTCTCAGAACCGGTGGCATTCCCCCGTGAGGGTGAGGTCGGATCAGGCGGTTTGCCAGTGTCGGTCGAGTACACCAGGCTGAGCTCGAAGCACGAGGACTGCCGGCGAGCCCGGATCGCGCACCGATGAGTGTCCCGAGCCGCGCCGGTCCGTACGCCGGACACCCACGGACGGAAGGCTGGGCCATGCGGAAACTGGTCTACGGCATGAACCTGACCCTGGACGGCTACATCGCCGCGGCCGGCGACGACATCGCCTGGAGCGGACCGCCGAGCCCCGAGCTGTTCCAGTGGTGGCTCGACCAGGGGCGGGCAAGTGGCCTGTCGCTGTACGGGCGCAAGCTGTGGGAGACGATGAGCTCCTACTGGCCGACCGGCGACCAGCAGCCCGACGCCACCCCGGCGGAGGTCGAGTTCGCCCGGAACTGGCGGGACACGCCGAAGGTGGTGTTCTCCTCGACGATCAGCGATGTCGACTGGAACACCCGCCTGGTCACCGGCGACGCGATCGCCGAGATCGCCCGGCTCAAGGCCGAGGACGGCGGCCCGATGGACATCGGCGGTGCGACGCTCGCCGGGGCGGCCATGCGCGCCGGGCTGATCGACGAGTACGTGATCGTCACCTATCCCGTCCTGGTGGGCGGCGGCACGCCGTTCTTCACCGCGCTGGACAGCTGGGTGAACCTGAACCTGGTGGAGACACGGGCGTTTCCCGGCGGCGTGGTCCTGACCAGGTACGAGACGAGGCGTTGAGCAGCAGGGTCGTCGGCCCCGGCGTCCGCCCGCCGCATCCTGGACCTGTTCCCCGCGCGGTGAGGACAGGACGTGCCGGGAACGCGCGGGAACGCGAGAGGACCCGGGAGCGTAGCCTGCTCCCGGGCCCCTGTTTGCCGCCCAATTGCGCACACCGGCACGTTTAAGGGTCGCGGATCAGGTTGAAATCGACGCGTTCTACCTTTGAACTACCGTGCCACGGAGCGGCACAGACAGGACTTGAACCTGCATTCGTCGATATTCGTCCGCACCCGGTCGATCCGGTGTTCGGCGGCGAATGCTGAGACTGGAGCGAGAGTCTGAGATTGACAGGGCCTGCCTCTGCCTGATTGGGCTACCCCGGCCGGTGGTGCCGGGGGGAGGGCTCGAACCTCCACTGTGACCCCTGGTCAGCTTCAACATCAGTGTCAGCTTTTCGCACCGCGCACGGGCCCACCCATCCGGCTTCCCAGGCAGGGGACTTGTCGCGCTCGGCGCACCCGCCCGGCTCCCCGGGCGGGCGATCATGAGGCTACCGGAACAGGTAGCCGAAGACGGCGTCACCCACCCGCTGGTCGGTGACCTCGACGGCGTTGGCTTCCTCGCGGGCGAACTTGACGGCCTGCTGGAGCTTCTCCACGCGCTCGGCGAGCTCGTTCACCCGGCGGGCCGGCAGCGCGCCGGAGAACTTGACCGTGGTCCAGTAGCCGACCGCGACGTCCTCGTAGTAGACCTCGACCTGGGCCGGGTGCTTCTCGGTGGCCTCGGCCTTGACGTGGTTGCGCGGCACCTTCTTCGTCCGGATGGTGCGCACCGGCTCGGTCTTCCAGGCGTCGGTGGACGGGTCGAGGTTCCAGGACTCGGAGGCGTCCAGCACCGGGAGCTTCTTCACGAAGGTGAACAGGTCGGTGAGCTGCTTCTCCAGGAAGAGCAGGTACGGCACCGGCACCCGGGAGAGGAGCACCTGGCCGTCCACCACGACGTCGGCGCGGGCGTCGATGTTGGCCCAGTCCTTGGTGGCCGTCACGTCGAAGAGCCGGGTGAGGGTGTTCGCGGTGGACCGCAGGATGTCCTCGGCCTTCAGCTGCACCCGGGTCGACTCCGGCGGCAGCTGCTCGCCCTCCTCGTCCTTGGGCTGGTAGGCGCGGGAGATCCCGGCCAGCAGCGCGGGCTTCTGCAGGTCCTGGTGGGCCTGCGTCAGCTCCTGGAAGGACTTGGACTTGACGCCCTTTTCAACGGCGATGATCTGGTTCAGCTTTGCCACGTCCGGGACGCTATCAGTCCCGGACTGATCGGCGACACCCAATTATCGACCGGCTGTTCGGCGCTCCGGCCGGTCACCTGGCCTGGGGTCATGGTGCCTCGTCCACCCGGAGACTGCCCGGTCGCGATGTCGTTGCGGACGATGCCGATCGAGTGGGCATTGGCCGGCGCGAGTGCCGTAGAGCCTTCGGCGATCGACCGTGTGCGACGCAATGGGGTTGGGGGGCTTGGCCGTGATGCCCCGGCGCTCGACGGTCGGCCTCGGTCCTCGCGGGCTGACGACGAGTCCGGGGTCCGCATGGCAAGTGGACTTGAGTCCAGATTCGTATTGCAGTACACATTAGTACTCGGGTTCGTCGATCGGGGGGATCGCCGTCACGGAGCTCCGCCGAACCGGGCGTCACGAGCCACCGCGCACGTCATCAACACCGCACGTCGGGTCCGCCACGTGATCCACCCTCCGGAAAGGGGTTTCGAGGAAGTCGTGAGCACTGTCCGTACAACACCAACGCGAGGTCTGCGCACACCGGGAAGCGGGGTGCGCGGTGTGGCGGCCGCGCTGGTCACAAGCCTTCTGGCCATGACGCTCGTCGTCCTGGCCGGGCCGGCGGCCCAGGCGCAGCCGCGAGAACTCGCCGGTCAGCGCAACATCATCACCTGGAACATGCAAGGCGCGACCGCGGCGGGCACGGGTGGCACCTACGAACGAGTCCACCAGATCTACAGCAGGGCCGTCGACGATGCCGCCCGTGACGGCGGCGCGGCCGACCAGCAGCGGGTGGTCATGGCCCTTCAAGAGGCCGGAGTCCCGCCCACGTCCTGGGCCGCTCTCACACCCGCCGATCAGGGGGATCTCGACATCCCGGCCGGGCTGAGGGGCTACCGGAGGAAAGTGGGACGGACGTACAGCTACCTCTTCCTGGCACCGACCACCGGCAGCGACCCCTCCGGGCGGGTCAACTCCGCGATCATCACGAACCAGCTGCCCCAACGCCTGGTCTACATCCCGGCGATCGCCGACAGGCTCCGCCCCCTCATCGGCGTGGGCTACGGCGAGGGGGGTGCGGACGGGGAGTACTACTTCTCCTTCCATGCCTCCTCCGGGAACGGCGGCAGAGACATCATGGGAATACTCCGTGGCTTGACGGAGGAGATGGGTCTCCTGGAATCCACCGTCCATTCCGGACATTCTGTCAACTGGTACATCGGCGGCGACTTCAACGTGAGCCCGGACGTCCTCAGGAGGCGCCTGGACGGCCAGCAGGCGACCGACTTCTTCATCGCGGGCCCGGAGGGCCACACTCATCGGGGTGCGAGCAAGAGCACCCTGGACTATGTCGTCACCAACGACCCTTCGATGAGCCGCGTGCGGGGGGTGGTCACCGACCAAGAGGGGTTCTCCGACCACGACTCCGTGTCCTACGGTTGGCGGATCGGCGGCGGCATGCCCTGCGATCCACTGCGCGCGACAGTACGGGCGGCCGCGGAGGTCACTGGCCCGGCGCTCGCTCCCTGCCCCCTTCCGCGACCGGCCGCGATCGTCTCCATGGGCGACAGCTACATCTCCGGTGAGGGCGGCCGCTGGGCCGGCAACGGGGACTACCCGAGTTCCGGCTCCGGCCTCGGCACCGACCGCGCCGTAACGGACTGCACCGGGGAGGTCGCCGAGGCGGAGACCTGCCGCTACGACCTGACGAAGGTCTACGGCGGCACCTCCTACCAGGGCGGCAACGCGTGCGACCGCTCGGACGTGGCCGAGATCAAGGGCGTCGACCTCTACGGCATCCCGCCGGCGAACCGCTTCAACATCGCCTGTTCCGGAGCCGAGACGAAGCACGTCCGCAGCGAGGGATTCAAGGGTGAGGCGCCGCAGGTCCAGCAACTGCGCGAGCTGGCGAAGCAGCAGGACGTCAAGGTGATCGCGCTGTCCGTCGGCGGGAACGACCTCGACTTCTCCGGCATCCTGAACCGCTGCGCCCAGCGGTTCCTGCTCGGCCGGGGCGCCTGCCACGAGGGCGAGGACGCTCCCCTGAAGAGCAAGGTGGCGGGCCTTCAGGGCAGTGTCGAGGGCACGGTCGACGACATCCGCGCCGCCATGCGGGACGCGGGGTACGAGGACGGCGACTACACCCTGGTCGTCCAGTCCTACCCGAGCCCGTTCCCGCAGCCCCTGGGCATGCGCGAGACCGGCGACACCTACGACCGGTACACCAAGGCGGGCTTCCCCTTCTATGACGAGGACGCCGCCTGGACCAACCGCACCGTCACCCCGGCGATCTCCGACGCCCTCAAGAAGGCCGCGGTCGCGAAGAAGGCCGTCTTCCTCGACCCGCGGTCCGCCTTCGCGGGGCACGAGCTGAACTCCAAGGACGCCAGGACGGCCGGGGTGGAGAACTCCCCTCAGTCCCCGCTGGCCGCCGACGCCGCCGAGTGGGTGCGCTGGGTCGACCACCTGCCCGGCGTGCCGAGCACCCGCAAGCAGGGCGAGGCGCAGGAGTTCGTCCACCCGAACGCCTTCGGGCAGCAGGCCCTCTCGGAGTGCCTGAGCCAGACGGTGCGGCAGCACGACGCGCACCCGCAGTACGGCACGTTCGCCTGCGACGGACGGGCCGGGGCGGCACCGGGTGCGGTGACCGTCCGGCACACCGGGCTGGAGGGCCGGGACCCGTGGGACGCGCCGAAGCTGACGGTGATGCCGCTGGGCGACTCGATCACCCAGGGCAGGGGCAGTGCCAATGACAGCCTGGGCTACCGCAAGGAGCTGTGGCAGGCGCTGAAGGACCACACCGGCAGCCTGGACTTCGTCGGCTCCCTCAAGCACGGCGACGGCGGCTTCGACGGCGACCACGAGGGCCACTCGGGCTGGCGGATCGACGAGTTGACGGACAACGCGGGCTACCGCGAGGGGGACCTCGACACCTGGCTGCCGGCGGCGAAGCCGAACGTGATCACGTTGATGGCGGGTACCAACGACCTCAACCGCGGCGCCCCGACCACACCCCAGGACGCGCGCGACCGGATGGACACCCTGCTGGGGAAGATCCACGCCATGGCGCCGGACGCGACGGTGGTGCTCGGCTCGGTTCCCCCGACCGACCCCGCCACGCCGTGGGTGCGCTTCCAGCCCCTGTTCGACGCCTACAACAAGCTCCTGCCGCCGCTGGTGGACAGCTGGCGGGGCAAGGGCATGAAGGTGCGCTTCGCGGACATGGGCGCCGTCACCGCGGGCGACATGAGGGGCGGCGACGGCCTGCACCCGACCCCGAGCGGCTACACGAAGATCGCCGACGCCTTCTACGAGGGTGTCGCCGCCGCGGCCGCCGACGGCTGGATCACCGAGAACGTCGCGGTCAAGCCCGCCCCGTACAGCGGGGGCGTCCTGGGCGACGGCCCGGTGGACATCGACGGTGACGGCAAGGCCGACTACCTGGTGGTCGGCGACGACGGCTCGGTCGAGGCATGGCTGAACCGGGGCACCGACGCCAAGGGCGGCGGAGGCTGGCAGAGCGTCGGAAGGATCGCCGCCGGGGTCGCGCCGGGCGGCAAGGTCCGCTTCGCCGACCTCGACGGCGACGGCAAGGCCGACTACCTCGTCCTGAACGACGACGGCTCGGTGCAGGCCTGGCTCAACCGGGGGACCGACATGCCCGGAGGCACCGGTGCCCCTGGCGGCGGCGGAGGGATGGACCCGTCGACCGGCTCCGGCGGGACCACGGGTACGGGCACGCCCGGTGGAGGCGGGGGCATGGACCCGTCCGGCGGATCGGGCGGGACCACCGGCACGCCCGCCGGAGGCGGCTGGCAGGCCATCGGCACGGTGGCGGCCGGCGTCGCCCCCGGCGGCAAGGTCCGCTTCGCGGACGTCAACGGCGACGGGAAGGCCGACTACCTCGTGGTCGAGGACGACGGTTCCGTCTCCGCCTGGCTCAACACCGACGGCCGGGGCGGCTGGAACGGCGTCGGGCGGATCGCGGCCGGAGTGGCCACCGGGGACAAGGTCCGCTT
>NZ_JBHVEU010000121.1:0-20270 GCF_042802075.1 Kitasatospora sp. NPDC057518 | reverse complement strand
GGCGTGAGCGGCCCCGCCGCGGCGGCGCGCCGCCCCCGCGTCACCGTGCTGGGCGCCTCGGGCTTCGTCGGCTCCGTCGTCCTCGGGGCGCTCGCCCAACGGCCGCTCCGGCTGCGCGCGGTGGCCCGGGGGGCGGTCGCCGTGCCGCCCGCCGGGCGGGCCGAGGTCGAGGTGGTCGCCGCCGACGTGACGGACCCCGAGGCCCTCCGGGCCGCCGTCGCCGGGTCCGACGCGGTCGTCCACCTGGTCTCGCACGGCGCGGGGTGGCGCGGCACCGGCCAGCCCGAGGAGGCCCTGGGGCGGACCAACGCCGGCGTGATGAGCTCGCTGCTGCCGGCCCTCCGGCAGGAGCGCGCACGGCGCGGCGGCGCCCCCGTGGTCGTCCTGTTCGCCGGTTCGACCTCGCAGGCCGGGCCGGACGCGCCGATCCCGGTCGACGAGTCCGCGCCGGACGCCCCGGCCAGCCCGTACGACCGCCAGAAGGCGGCGGCGGAACGGGAGTTGCTGGCCGCCACGGCCGAGGGCGCGGTGCGCGGCGCCTGTCTGCGGCTGCCGACGGTCTACGGCCGCGGCGCACCGGCGGGGCGGGGCGACCGGGGGGTGCTGGCGACGATGGTGCGCCGCGCCCTGGCCGGGGAGCCGCTGACGATGTGGCACGACGGCTCCGTACGGCGCGACCTGCTCCACGTCGACGACACCGGGCGGGCCTTCCTGGCCGCCCTGGACCGGCCCGACGCGGTCGCCGGCCGGCACTGGGTGCTCGGCACCGGGCACGGGGAGCCGCTCGGGCGGGTCTTCCGGGCGATCGCCGACGGCGTCGCGGTGCGGACCGGCCGTCCCGCCGTGCCGGTGGTCTCCGTCCCCCCGCCGGAGCACGCGCTGCCGACCGACCTGCGGAGCACCGTCGCGGACTCCTCGCGGTTCCGCGCCGCGACCGGATGGCGCCCGCTGATCCCGCTGGACGCCGGACTCGCCGACCTGATCGCCAACCTCGCGGACCTCGCGGACCTGTGACCACCCGGGCCGGCCTCCGCACGCCCCACCGCCCCGGCGCCGCCCACCGCGCCGCTCGCGGGCGGGTCTTTTACCCGGAACCCCTTGACAGGTATAGACCACTCCGCTTGAGTCTGGGGCAGCCCCGCACCGGCCCGCACCCCGGTCGGCCCGTCCCCCACGACGTGCCCCCACCCCGCGGGGCCCGGCTCCCCTGCCCCGACGTCCCTACCTCCACGACCGTGCGGCCCCACACCGCACAAGGGGTGATCAAGTGTCCACGAAACGCCTGCTCGCACTGCTCTCCGCCGTCGCCACGGCGCTGACGGTGCTCCTGCTGCTGCCCGCGACCAACGCCAGCGCCGCCGTCTGCGCCACGCCCTGGAGCTCCTCGGCCGTCTACACCGGCGGCGCCGCCGTCTCCTACAACGGCCACAACTGGCTCGCCAAGTGGTGGACCCAGAACGAGCCGCCCAGCACCGGCGGCTCCGGCGTCTGGTCCGACCAGGGCGGCTGCGGCACCGGCCCGAGCCCGACCGCCACGCCGACGTCCACCGGCACCCCGAACCCGGGCGGATTCCCGGTCAGCCAGGCCCAGTTCAACCAGATGTTCCCGAACCGGAACGCCTTCTACACCTACCAGGGCCTGATCGACGCCCTCGCCGCCTACCCCGCCTTCGCGGCCACCGGCAGCGACACCGTCCGCCGGCAGGAGGCCGCGGCCTTCCTGGCCAACGTCAACCACGAGACCGGCGCCCTGGTCTACGTGGTCGAGCAGAACACCGCCAACTACCCCCACTACTGCGACACTTCGCAGCCGTACGGCTGCCCGGCCGGGCAGGCCGCGTACTACGGGCGCGGCCCGATCCAGCTGAGCTGGAACTTCAACTACAAGGCGGCCGGCGACGCCCTCGGCATCGACCTGCTGCGCAACCCCAACCTGGTGCAGACCGACCCGGCCGTCGCCTGGAAGACCGCGCTCTGGTACTGGAACACCCAGAACGGGCCGGGCACCATGACCCCGCACAACGCGATCGTCAACGGCTACGGCTTCGGCGAGACGATCCGCAGCATCAACGGCACGCTGGAGTGCAACGGCGGCAACCCCGCGCAGGTGCAGAGCCGGATCGACGCCTACCAGCGCTTCACCCAGCTGCTCGGCACCGTTCCGGGCGACCACCTGGGCTGCTGAACCCGCACGGGCCCTCCGCGGTACGTCACCGCGGAGGGCCTCGGCGCCGCCGCCGCGCGCCCCGGTCCCGCTGGTCCCGCCCGGGGCCTCAGCCGGCGGCGCCCCCGTCCTCCTCCCGGACCGGGTCGGGCATGGTCCAGCGGTCGGCGCGACGGGGGTGGAGGTAGGCGTAGTAGTAGGCGTAGCCGACGGCCGTCATCCCGACCGCGATGGCGATCGGGCGCCAGTCGGCCCGCACCGACTCGTAGCCGACGTAGAGCATGATCGCGACGACGCCCAGCGGGACATACGGCCAGCCGCGCATCCGGTAGGGGGCCGTGGCGGTGGTCCCCCTGATCCGGCCGGACAGCGCCGACAGCGCGACCAGGACGTAGACCACGACCAGGGTCGAGCCGGTGGCCAGGATCAGCGTGTCGAGCGAGACGAGCCAGCCGACCAGCAGCGTGGCCACGCCCATGGTCAGGGTCGCCGCGAGGGGCGTGCGCAGCCGGGGGTGGACGGAGGCGAGCGGGGCGCCGACCCGGTCCGGCCAGGCCCGGTCGCGGGCCGAGGAGAAGAGCAGCCGTCCGCTCTGCAGCATGATCGCGATGACCGCGTTGACGACGGCGACGGCGATGCCCAGGCTGACCACCGTGTTGACGGTGGAGCCGGCCCGCTCCAGCAGGAAGTAGCTCATCGGTGAGGCCGCCGACATCAGTCCGCTCATGCTCGGCGTGCCCAGCAGCACCCCGACCAGCGGCAGGCACTCGGCGGCGACGGTGATCCCCAGCGACCAGAGCACCACCCGGCCGATCGAGGACGCCCGCCTGGTCTCCTCCGCGAAGTACACGGCGGTGCCGTAGCCGTTGTAGGCGAAGATCGCGGTGGTCGTGAACGAGGCGACCAGCCCCCAGGACGCCCCGACCAGCACGTCGCCGCCGGCGCCGCCGAGCGCCTGCGGGGTCCACAGCACCGAGACCGGCTGGTCGACGTGGACGAAGCCGAGCACGGCCAGCACCGCGACCGCCGCCAGCTCCAGGAGCAGGAAGACCCCGGTGACCCAGGCGTTGGTGCGGATGTCGAGCACCGCGACCAGCGAGGCCAGCGCGATCACCGCCAGCCCGGTCCCCTTCCCGTCCAGCGCGCTCCAGAGCACGCCAAGGTAGCTGCCGGTGCCGAGGGCGATGACGGCGGTGACCAGCACCCCGCCGAGCAGGCTGAGCGCGAACAGCGCGAACCCGGTGGACCGGCCGAGGGTGCGCGCCGCGAAGGCGTACTCGCCCCCGGTGACCGGGAAGGCGCTGGACAGCTCCGCGTAGCAGAGCGCCATCAGCACGCCGACCGCCGCCGCGAGGGCGAAGGCCACGGCCGCCGCGCCGCCGAGGCCCCGGATCACCGCCGGCATCACGATGAACACGCTGGAGGCCGGGGTCACCGAGGAGAGGGTGATCAGCATGTTCTCGCGCAGGCTGAGCGAGCGGGAGAGGTCCTGGGCGTAGCCGGCCGACGGCGCGGAGCCCGGGGCGGTGGGGCCGGCGGCGGCGGTAGCGGGGTCGGTAGCGGCGGGGTCCGTGGCGCGGGGATCGGCCATCGTGCTCCTTCCGAGTCCATGAAACTTCGTCGGAGTTCTTTGGCACAGAAGTCAAAGTTCTGCGATAGTTCCACGTCAAGAGGTACGACCTGATCCGACATCAGTGACAAGGAATGCGATGGCCCGAGCAAAGAACCAGGCCGCCCGCCGCGAACAGCTGGTCCTCGCGGCCACCGAGGCCGTCGGACGGCACGGCCTGGCGCAGCTGCGCGTCGCCGACATCGCGGACGCCGCCGGCGTCGCCCGGGGGTCGGTCAGCTACTACTTCAGCGACATCGGCGAGCTGCTCCAGCAGGTCTACCAGCGCGCCGCCGACCGCTTCTTCACCAGCCGCAGCGCCGTCGCGGCCGGGCTGCCGGACGCCCGCGACAAGCTCGTGGCCTGCGCCCGGCTCGGCCTCCCGGACGGCCCGGACGACGAACTCGCCCTGGTGCTGTACGAGTTCAGCTCGGCCACGCACGACAACCCGGTCTACTCCGCACTCGCGCAGAGCCTGTTCGACCGTCAGGTCGCCCTCTACGCCAGCATCCTGGAGATCGGCCGGGCCCAGGGCCACTTCGAGCCCACCGGGCCGGCCCTCGACCTCGCCGCCAACCTGGTCGTCCTGGAGGACGGCTACGGCCTGCACATCGTCTCCCGCAACGCCTCGCTCACGCCCGAGCGCTCGCTGGAGCTGCTGCTCGGCTACGCCCGGACGGCGACCGGCTGCCCGGACCTGCGCCCCGACCGGGCGGTGGACGGCCCGGCCGCGCGCCCCCGCGACTGACCTCCCGCGCCCCAGCCCCCGCCTCTGCCCCGCGAGGAAGGATCCACATGACCACGCTCACCACCCCGTCCGGACGCCCCCGGGCCCGCGCCCTCGGCCTGCTCCTGGACGGCACCCCCGGCCCCGCCAACGCCCTGACCGACGTCCCCGGCGTGCGGATCGGCTACACCACGCTCGTCGAGGGCGAGCACGTCCGCACCGGCGTCACCGCGGTGCTCCCGCGCGGACGCGAGGGCGTGGGCACGCCGTGCGCGGCCGGCTGGTACGCGCTGAACGGCAACGGCGAGATGACCGGGACGACCTGGATCGAGGAGACCGGCGCGCTCAACGGCCCGGTCATGGTGACCAACACCCACGCCGTCGGCACCGTGCACCGGGGCGTCGTCGACTGGACCGCCGCCCACCGGCCCGACCTGGCCCGGCAGTGGCTGCTGCCGGTGGTCGCCGAGACCTGGGACGGCTACCTCAACGACATCAACGGACCGCACGTCCGCGCCGAGCACGCGATCGCCGCGATCGAGTCGGCGGCGGCCGGACCGGTCGAGGAGGGCTGCGTCGGCGGCGGCACCGGGATGAACTGCTACGGCTTCAAGGGCGGTTCCGGCACCGCCAGCCGGGTCGTCCGCTACGGCTCCGCCGACTACACCGTGGGCGCCTTCGTCCAGGCCAACTTCGGCGACCGGCGCGAACTCGTGGTCTGCGGCGTCCCGGTCGGGCGGGAGCTGTCGGCGGACAACCCGATGGAGGACGACGACTGGTTCGCCCCCGGCGGGGCCGGCTCGGTGATCGTCGTGATCGGCACGGACGCGCCGCTGCTGCCCGGCCAGTGCAAGGCGCTGGCCCGCCGGGTGCCGCTGGGCCTGGCCCGGACCGGCACCAGCGGGGGCCACTTCTCCGGCGACGTCTTCCTCGCCTTCTCCACCGCCAACCCGGGCGCGCTGGGCAGCTCCTTCCCCCGGGGCGAGCCCGGCGACACCGACTACGACACCCTGCGGTTCATCCCCTGGGGCCGGATCGACCCGTTCTACGAGGCCGTCGTCCAGGCCGTGGAGGAGGCGGTACTGAACGCCCTGGTCACCGCCGAGGAGACGACCGGCCGCGACGGCCACCGCTCCCCCGCACTCCCCCACCAGCGGCTCCGCGAACTCCTCGCGGCGCGCGGCGCGTTGGCGGCGGCCGAGGACGGGACACCGTCCGTCCCGGGCGCGGGGCCGCTGTCCGCGTAGCCGTGGCCGTGACCGCGGAAGCCGTCGCGGCGCGGCACCGTACGGGCGTCCCGCACCCGGCCGTGCCGGTCCGCCGCCGGAAGGCCCCGGCACCGTAAGGTCCTCTCCGGAAGACGAGGCCGACCGGTCACCCGGACCGGGGCGTCGGAAGGCGTCGGGCCGCGGGAAGATCGGGACGAAGGGCTGGCACGTCACATGCAACAGCGCAGTCTGCGGGACCTCCAGGTGTCGGCCATCGGCCTCGGCTGCATGGGGATGTCCGCCTTCTACGGCACCGCCGACCAGGACGAGGCCGTCGCGACCATCCGGCACGCCCTGGACCTCGGCATCACGTTCCTCGACACGGCGCAGGTCTACGGGCCGCTCACCAACGAGTCCCTGGTCGGCGAGGCCGTCCGGGGACACCGTGACGAGTACGTGATCGCCACGAAGTTCAACTACCGCATGGACGGCGCCGTTCCAGGCGACATGTCGACCGTGGGCCGCCAGGACGGCTCGGCCGAGCACGTCCGCGGTTCCGTCCACGGTTCGCTCGCGCGGCTCGGCACCGACCGCATCGACCTGTACTACCAGCACCGGGTCGACCCGGAGGTGCCCATCGAGGAGACCGTCGGCGCGCTCGGCGAACTGGTCGCCGAGGGGAAGGTCCGGTACATCGGACTGAGCGAGGCGAGCGCCGAGACCATCCGCCGCGCCAACGCCGTTCACCCGGTCACCGCCGTCCAGAGCGAGTACTCGCTCTGGACACGGGACGTGGAGGCCGAGGTCCTCCCCACCTGCCGGGAGCTCGGGATCGGTTTCGTGCCGTACTCCCCGCTCGGCCGCGGCTTCCTCGCGGGCCGCTTCAGCTCCCCGGAGGAGCTCGACAAGGACGACTTCCGCCGCACCAACCCGCGCTTCACCGAGGCCAACCTGGCGGCCAACCTCCGGCTCGCCGGGAAGGTGAAGGAGATCGCCGCGGAGAAGCAGGTCACCCCGGCCCAGCTGGCGATCGCCTGGGTCCTGGCCCGCGGCGAGCACCTGGTACCCATCCCGGGCACCAAGCGCCGCAGCTACCTGGAGCAGAACGCGGGCGCGGTCGACGTCGAGCTGACCGCCGAGGACCTGGCCCGCATCGAGGCCGAGCTGCCCGAGGTCGCGGGCGAGCGCTACGACGAGGACGGGATGCGGGCGGTCAACCGCTGAACGACCGCCGCTCCCGCCGCCGGACCCGGAGCCCGGCGACGACCAGGGGCGCGCCTGCCGCTGCCCCCGGACCTCCGGGCCCGGGGGCGGCGGCGGGCGTGCGTCAGAAGTACCCCTCCCGCTTGCGGTCCTCCATCGCCGCCTCGGAGAGCCGGTCGTCCGCACGGGTGGCGCCGCGCTCCGTCGAGCGGCAGGCCGCGAGTTCCGCGATGACCTGGGCCGGGGTCGTCGCGTCCGATTCGACGGCTCCGGTGCAGGACATGTCGCCGACCGTGCGGTAGCGGACCAGCCGGGTCTCCAGCCGCTCGCCCTCCCCCGGGCCGCCCCAGGCACCGGGGGTGAGCCACATGCCCGCACGGGCGAACACCCTCCGCCGGTGGGCGTAGTAGAGCGCGGGGAGGCCGATCTCCTCGCGCTCGATGTACTGCCAGACGTCGAGCTCGGTCCAGTCGGACAGCGGGAAGACCCGGACGTGTTCGCCGGGGCCGCACCGGGCGTTGTAGAGCCGCCAGAGCTCGGGACGCTGGCGCCCCGGGTCCCAGCCGCCGGACCCGTCGCGGACCGAGAACACCCGCTCCTTGGCCCGGGCCCGGTCCTCGTCCCGGCGGGCCCCGCCGAACACCGCGTCGAACCCGTGCCGCTCGATCGCGGCCGTCAACGGGACGCTCTGCAGCACGTTGCGGCTGCCGTCGGGCCGCTCCCGCAGCCGCCCGTCGTCGATGAACTCCTGGACGGAGACGACGTGCAGGCGCAGCCCGTGGGCGGCGACCAGGCTGTCCCGGTGGGCGAGGACCTCCGGGAAGTTGTGCCCGGTGTCGACGTGGAGCAGCGGGAAGGGCAGCGGCGCGGGGCCGAACGCCTTGCGTGCCAGGTGCAGCAGGACGATGGAGTCCTTGCCGCCGGAGAAGAGCAGCACGGGCCGCCCGCACTCGCCCACCGCCTCCCGGATGATCTGCACGGCGTCCGACTCCAGCAGGTCGAGCTGGGAGAGGCCGGGCGGGCCCGTGCCCGGTCCGTCGGGCGGAGCGCCGCCGGCCGTCACGGCGCGCACAGTCCCCGGTCGGTCAGGAGCGCGCGCAGCGCCCTGACCGACTCGGCCTCGCTCTGCCGGTCCGTGTCCAGCCTCAGGTCCGGCCGCTCCGGTTCCTCGTACGGGTCGTCCACCCCGGTCAGGCCGGTGAGCAGCCCCTCGCGCTGCCGCGCGTAGAGGCCCTTGACGTCGCGCCGGGCGCAGACCTCGAGCGGCGCCGCGACGTGGACCTCCAGGTACGCCGTCCCCGACTTCTCGTGCCGCCTGCGCACCGCCTCGCGGGCCTGCTCGTACGGGGCGATGACCGGCACCAGCGTGAGGACGCCGTTGCGGGCGAGCAACTCGGCCACCAGGCCCACCCGTTGGACGTTGGTGTCCCGGTCGGCGCGGGAGAAGCCGAGGCCGGCCGAGAGCAGGCCGCGCATCTCGTCCCCGTCCAGCACCTCGATCCGGCGGGCCTCGGCCCGCAGTTGCGCGGCGAGGGCCCACGCGATCGTCGACTTGCCGGCGCTGGGCAGGCCGGTCAGCCAGACCGTGGCCCCGGGGAGGCCCTCGCGGGAGGCGACGGGGCGGGACGGATCGTTCACACCCGCTAGAACGAGGCCGGCGCCGTGACGACACGATGCCGGGCGGCTCCGTGCCCCCGCGGGGCTCCACGTCGTTGGGTTCCCATGTGAGCGCATCCTCCTTCCAGCCGGTCCCGTCCGAGCGCGACGGCGGCCTCCCGCGCCCGCCGAAGGTCTTCGGCCTCGGTCTGACGCGCACGGGCACGCGCTCCCTGACCGCGGCCCTGGGCGTCCTGGGGTTCGACGTCGTCCACTACCCGGTCGACGGGGCCACCTACCGGACGCTGCTGGCCGGCAGTGCCCGGTTCCCGCTGCTCGAATCGCACGACGGCCTCACCGACATCACCGTCGTGCCGTACTACCAGGACCTCGACCTCGCCTGGCCGGGCAGCAGGTTCGTGCTGACCGTCCGCGAGGAGGAGAGCTGGCTGCGGTCCTGCCGGACGCACTGGGAACGACCGCTGCCGGAGCGGGGCGACGGCCGGGACGTCCGTCTCGAAGGCGACCTCCAGCGCTTCCTGCGGGCCGCGGTGTACGGCTGCCACGCGTTCCACGCGGAGCGGTTCCGCGGGGTGTACCGGCGGCATGTCGCCGAGGTGGCCCGGTACTTCGCGGACCGGGCCGACGACCTGCTCGTCCTCGACGTCGTCGGGGGCGAGGGGTACGAACGGCTCGCCCCGTTCCTCGGCGTGCCGGTCCCGGACGAGCCGTTTCCGCACCTCAACTAGCCAGGGATCCGGCCGGTACTCCGGTGAGAGTCCTCCCTCGGGCCCCGCTCACCAGGTCACGGGCAGTGACCGCATCCCGTAGATGAACGACTCGGTACGGAACTCGCGCTCGCCGGCCGGCCGCAGCCCCGGCAGCCGGCGGAACAGCGTCTCCAGGGCGATCTGGAGTTCGGCGCGGGCCAGCGGCTGGCCCAGGCACTGGTGCACGCCGAAGCCGAACGCCAGGTGCCGCCGGGCGTCCCGGTACACGTCCAGCTCGTCCGTCGCCCGGTGGCCGGCGCCGCCGAACGCCGCCTCGTCCCGGTTGGCGGTGGAGAGCATCGCCATCACGCCCTCCCCGGCCCGGACGGTGACGCCGCCCAGCTCCACGTCCTCCAGCGCCACCCGGGGCAGGCCGGTGTGCACGATGGTCAGCAGCCTCAGCAGCTCCTCCACCGCGCCCGGCAGGGTGGCCGGGTCGGCCAGGCCGGGGATCTGCTCGGGGTGGTCCAGCAGCAGCGCGGTCGACAGCGCGATCATGTTCGCGGTCGTCTCGTGCCCGGCGACCAGCAGCAGCACGCCCATGGCGGCCACGTCGACCGGGGTCAGGTCGTCCCGCGCCGCGAGCCGGCTGAGGACGTCGTCCTCCGGCTGTGCGCGCTTGCGGGCCGTCAGGTCGCGCAGGTAGTCATGGACCTCCTCCTGGGCCTCCCGGAGCTGCTCCACGGTGCTCTCCCGGTTGAGCATCGTGCGGCTCAGGCGCTGGAAGCGGTCGTGGTCCTCGTACGGCACGCCGAGCAGCAGGCAGATCACCAGCGAGGGCACCGGCAGTGCGAAGTCGGTGACCAGGTCGGCCGTGGTCCGGCCCTCGATCATCCGGTCCAGTGCCTCGTCCACGATCCGCTGGATCTCCGGGCGCAGCGTCTCCACCCGCTTGACCAGGAACTCCCCGGTGAGCATGCGGCGCTGGCGGGCGTGCTCGGGGTCGTCGAGCCGCAGGAAGTCCGGATTGTCGGTGATCAGCTCGCGAGCGCCGGCGATCAGCAGCGGGAAGGTCGGGTGGCGTATGTCGGCACTGAACCGGCGGTCGGACAGTACGGTGCGGACCTCGGCGATGCCGGTGACCAGCCAGCAGAGGTCGCCGTCGGGCAGCACGGCCCTGGTCACCGGCCCGGTGGCGGCGACCTCGGGGTACGCGGGCGGCGGGCCGAACGGGCAGCCGCCGGAGTGCCGGGCCGGCAGTGGGAGGGCGGGGGTGGTGGGTGCGGTGGTCACGGCGGGGGTCTCCTCACGTCGCGGGTGTTCTCGTGGGGTTCGGGGCCCGGGAAGGTTCCCGGCGGCCTGCGGGGCCGGCGGCGGGGGTCCGTCAGGCCCCGGTCCGCGCGGGCTCGTCCCCGGTGACGGTGATCGCCCGGCCCGGGCAGAGCTCGGAGGCGAGTCTGACGTCGTCGAACTGTTCGGGCAGCAGGACGATCTGACGGAGCCTCACCAGACTGTCCCGTTCGTCCTGGTCGAAGACCGCGGGGGCGTTCGTCACGCACATGCCGGAGCTGCAGCAACGGTCCCGGTCGACGCTCACCTGCATGTCGGGCACCTTTCGCCAGGGCGGCGCCGGCTGCCCGGCGGCCGCCTCTCGTTGTCACGGTCAAACTAGCCGTCGCCGGTCCGCTTACGGACGGGTACGGTGGCCGGACCGAGAACGGCTGAATCGGCCCCTGTGCGTGAACCCCCATGGCCGCACAATGCGTTCAACCCGCGGTACTTCATCGGAAGAGTCGGCGGACCCGGCCGCGCGGACGGCCTCACAAGCCTTCGGCGGTGGCCAACTCCCGTACGGAGGCCACCGTATGGGCCTCGGCGGCGCTCCTGTCCGGCCGGCAGCGCACCGCCCGGGCGAACCGCCGGGCCGGCCCGGCGGGGTGGCGGGGGCCGCGCCGGAGGCCGTCGAAGGCGACCTCGACGACCGGTTCCGGCCGGACCGGCACCGTCCGGGCGTCCCGCCCGGTCATGGACAGGATCCGGGTTCCGCGCCTCACGACCGGCCCCGGCACGGTCGCTGTCGCCGCACCGGCCGTCTGGCTCCGCTCATGATCGCGCGGACGGAGCCCGGCCGGGGCGGAGGCCTCGACGACGCCGCGTCGCGGTCAACGCCTCGGTACGGACGGTCTGTTCGAAGCGGCCGTCCGGGCTGATGCCGGCCAGCGCCGTCCGCAGGTCCCGTTCGAAGGCGTCCTTCCGGCCGCCGAGCCGGGCGGGGGTGAAGGAGGAGTGCGAGAACTGGAGGCCGATGACCTCGTCGAGGGTGCGGTCGATGCGGTACGTCCAGTGCGCGGCCGTGACGCGGGGGAAGGGGGAGCGACGGAGGATCTCGCGGTTCGACTCCTCCTGCTCCGGGCGGGAGCCGTCGTCTCCGCCGCCGGGGAGCGTGCGGTACGCCTCCCGCACCTCGTCCACGGCGCGCGACCACGCCGTCCCGGTCGGTTCCGTGGCGACGATGACCACGCCGCCCTCAGGGTTGACGAGGCCGTCGAGGTCGGCGAGGACCTGCTCGCGGGACATCCAGTGGAACGATCTGCCCATGACGCAGAGGTCCAGCGGGGGAAGGCCCAGCGCGCGCAGGTCCGAGGAGTCTCCCCGCCTCCACCGGATGGTGCCGACGTTCTGCCGTCCGGCGATCGACCGGCCTTCTTCGAGCATGCCCGGTTCCGGGTCCACGGCGATGACGCGGGCGACCAGCCGGGACAGCGGGAGGGCGAGGATGCCTGGTCCGCATCCGAGGTCGAGGGCCGTCTGGGTCCCGTTCAGCCCGAAGGCCTCGGCGAGGAAGTCGAAGAGCTCCCGCGGGTACCGCGGCTGGTAGCGGGCGTAGTGCGACGCGCCGGAGGCGAAGAGCTCACCCGGGGAGGACATCCGGACCTCCGACGACCGGCCGGGGCGTGCCGGGCGGGTTCACCGCGGCCCCGTCCGGGCGGGTGAGGGGCGGCAGGGCTTCCGGCAGGCGGTCGGCGGCGGCCTCCCAATGGGCTCGCGTCCGGCCGGTGCGCGGCGGGGGCCTGCGGTCCTCGGGAGGCACCGGGAATCCGGTCGTCACGGGCGGGTGCACGGGCGTTCCTCCGGCAGGCGGCGGGCGGGGCGGGCTGGGAAGGCGAGGGTGCTGGGTTGCGGTGCGTATCGCCACGTGCACCATAAGTCACAGGTAGGTGGTTCGTCCGACGACTGATCGCCGTCGCTCCAAGTCGAGGAGGCGGGACATGGCGCCCCACCCTCACCCCGACCCCGCGAAGCCGCGTTCCGCACCTTGTCCGGGCCTCGCGGACACGACCTGTGTGATCACCGGAAGCGCGTCGGGCATCGGTCGCGCCGTCGCCCACGCCTTCGTCGGCGCGGGAGCCCACGCCGTCCTGGTGGACCGGGACTCCGACGGGCTGCGCCGGGTCGCCGGAGAACTCGGCCCGGCGGCCTCCGTGGTGGTGGGCGACATCTCGCGGCACGCGGACTGCCTGGAGGCCGCGCGGGCGGCCGAGGGGACGGCGCTGCCGGTCCGGTCGCTGGTCAACTGCGCGGCGAGCTTCCTGGCCCTCGGTGAGGGCGCCGGCCCCGCGGACTGGGACCGGAGCCTGGGCGTGAACGTCAAGGGCAGCGCGATGATGACGTCGGCGCTGGCCCCCCTGCTGCGCAGGGCGCGAGGGGCCTCGGTGGTCAACGTCGCGTCCGTCTCGGGGCACATCGCCCAGCCCCGCCAGTGGACGTACAGCGCCGGCAAGGGGGCGCTGCTCGCGCTGACCCGCTGCCAGGCGCTCGACCTGGCGGACGACGGCATCCGGGTCAACAGCGTCTCGCCGGGCCTGATCTGGACCCCGGAGACCGACCGGATGACCGGCGGCGACCGGGCGCGCTGGGGGCCCGTGCTCGGCGACCACCACATCCTGCGGCGGGTGGGGCAGCCGGAGGAGGTCGCGGCCGTCGTGCTGTTCCTCTGCGGGCCCGGCGCGTCGTTCATCACCGGCGCCGACCTGCCGGTCGACGGCGGCTACCTGGCGATGGGCCACAGCAGGTCGGAACCCGAGGTGCTGCCGGGGCGCAGGGACGACCGGGCCCACGCCCGGCACGTGGACGGGACGCCCGCATGATGCACGCCGTACTGGCGACCGGCAATCCCCGCAAGGCCGCCGAGATCGTCGAACTGCTCCACGGGGTCCTGGAGTTGCTGCCCCGGCCCGGATGGCTTCCCGAGACCGTCGAGGACGGGACGACGGTCGAGGAGAACGCCTACCTCAAGGCCTCCGCGGTGGCCCTCGCGACCCGCCTGCCCGCGGTGGCCGACGACACCGTGATGGAGGTGGACGCCCTCGGGCGCGCTCCCGGGCTGTTCTCGGCCCGCTACGCCGGCGAGGGCGCGGGCGACGCCGCGAACGTGGCCAAGGTGCTCGCCGAGATGGCGGGTGTCGCCGCCCCGGGCCGGGGAGCCCGGGTGCGCACCGTGGCGCTGCTCTGCTACCCGGACGGACGGCGGGTGGTCAGCGAAGGGGTCGCCCGGGGCCGGATCACCGAACGCCCGCTCGGCGACCGCGGGTTCGGCTACGACACCGTGTTCGTGCCCGACGACGGCGACGGACGCACGCTCGGCCAGATGACCGCGGACGAGAAGGCCCGGCTGTACTGCCGGGGGCGGGCGTTCCGCGGCCTGGCCGCCTCCCTGAAGAGCGCGGCATGCCGGTCGCGCTAGAGCTCGGCGGACACGCGACGGTCCTGATCCGGGCGGACGCCTTCACCCTGCTCTGCGACCCCCACCTGCACGACAGCTACCGCGGCGGCCTCCTCGGCTTCGCCCCCGCTCGACGCGTCCTGCCGCACGCGCTGCCCCGGCCCGACGCGGTGTGGATCTCCCACTCCCACCGCGACCACTTCGACCTCGCCTCCCTGGCCCGGCTCGACCGGGCGCTGCCGGTCCTGCACCCCGACGACCCGAGGATCGCGCACGCCCTCCGCCGGCTGGGCTTCCGCGACACCGTCGTGGTGCGCGACTGGACGGCGTTCAGCCCCCGCCGGGGCGTCGAACTGACCTGGACGCCCTCGACGATGGCCGTCCCCGAGCACGGGCTCTCGGTCCGCACCCGGGACGCCTTCGTCTGGCACATGGTCGACAGCCTGGTCACGCCCGCGTGGGTGCGGCGGCTGCTCGCCGACGGACCACCGCCGGACGTCCTGCTGGCTCCCTGCCAGCCGATCGAGGAGACCCGCAGTGTGGAGGGCGTCCCACCCGGAGTGGACCCGGACTGGTCCGACCCGCTGACGGCGCTGATGGCACAGGTCCGCCCCGCGCACGTGGTCCCGCTGCCGGAGGGGCAGTACGGGCTGGGCGAAGCGGCCTGGCTCAACGGGCACAAGTTCCCCGTACCGCCCCGTCTGGTCGACCGGGCGCTGCGCGCGGACGACCCGGACCGCCGGGTGCTGCGCCCCGGCCCGGGAGACCGGCTCACCGTGGCGGGAGGGACCGTGCGGTGGGAGTCGGCCGCCGTGGACTGGGTGCGGGCCACCGACGAGCCGCGCGACCGCAGCTACCGTCCGGGAAGCTGGATCGGCCGGCTGGCCGCGGGCCCCGGTCCCGCCGCCGGGGACGGCCGGAGCGCGCCGGACGGCCACGACGGAGCGGCGGCACTGGACCGGCTGTTCCCCGGGCTCCCGGCGCTTCCCGGGGCTGACGCCCCCTCCGGCCGGGTGACGGTGCCCGGCCTGCCCGAGCTCGCCGCGGCCGCCCGGGGCCGGCTGCGCGCCACCGCGTACCGCTTCGTCACGGTGGGCGCCGGCGCGGAGCCGCTCGCGGAGCGGACCGTACGGCTGGGCGTCGAGGGCACGCTGTCCGCCCTGCCGCCGGAGAGCGTGCCGGACGTCGAACTGGCGCTCTCCGTCCGGGATCTGGGCGACCTGCTCGACGGGCGCCTGGGCTACTCCGCGGCGCAGTACGGCGGGCGGCTGCGCGAGGTTCGGCCCGGGCCCGCGGCCGATCCCGACGCCGGCCCCGCCGTCGTCACCAGCCGTCATGACCCGGTCCCCGCCACCGGGGCGGTGATGCTGTCGGGCATCGGGCTGTTCGCGATCCTGCTGCGCGCCCGGCTCGGTTCGGCACTGGTGGAACTGGACCACGAGCTCGACGCCCGGCTCCCGGACCGTCCGGTGCCTTCGGTGCTTCCGGTGCTTCCGCCCTCCGCGCCGCCGGCCCGTACCCTTCCCCCGGTCGTCCGGCCTCAGTCGCGGGCCGGGGAGCAGCCGCCCCGGTTCTGGCCGCGCGTCGCCCGCTGCCTGGCGCGGGGCGAGGACCCGTCCGCCGCGTCCGGGACCTTCACCGACGCCGGTCGTACGCACTACCTCGGTGTGCTCGGGCGCGGCGAGTGGCCCGCGCCCGGGCCCGGTCCGGACGACGGCGTGGGGCTGCTCGTGCTGACGAGCCTGCTGGACGCCCAGCCCCACCTCGGTGGCGGGGTGCGGTTCCCGGACTCCTCCTACCGGCGGCTGCTGGCGAACATCGAGCACTCTCCCGTCCGCCGGTGGCGGGTGGCGACGGCGCTTCCCCCGGGGGTGCGGGTGCCCCGGTGGCGTGCGGCCTCGCTGTTCCCCGTCTCGGCCGAGCGGCTCCGGGCCGACCTGGCCCGCCGGGGCTGGGACGGCGAACTGCTCGGCCCGGTCGGTCCCGACCCGGCCGTGACCGGGGGAGCCGAGCGCTGCTGGTGGCTCGGCGTGCCCCCACTGGAGGGGCCGTCCGACGGCCGGCGGGCCCTGGTCCTCCAGGAGTCGCCCGGGTGCCGGCTCCACGGACTGGTCGAGGCCTCCCCCGGGCCGGAGGACCCGGCAGTGGAACAGCCCGACTTCCGGGTGCGGGCGGTGCTGTCCCGCCCGTCGGCGCCACCGGACGCCGTCCTGCACGCACTGCTCGGCGGTGACGTGCGGTTCTCCTGGCTGCTGCCACCCCGGGAGACCGTACGGAAGGCCGGGCGGACCGTGGACCCGGTCGCCTTCGCGGAGCGGGTCGCCCTGCTCGCCCTCGCGGAACTGGCCAGCCGGCCGTACCCGAGGACCGGGCCGCCACCGGCCGGCACCGGCTGACCCCGACCGCCCCCGGCCGCCTCCGACCGACCTCAAGGACCGTGATGCTCACCGAACTACCGCCCCGGCACCGCCCGGACCACCTCCGCGCCGCGTGCGTCATCCTCGACGGGCAGGACCGGGTCCTGCTCACCGAACCGCGGTCGGCCGACGAGCGGCCCGGCCTGCCCTGGGCCGTCGTGCCGCCGGGCAGCACCGCTCGGGAGACCGCCGCGGCCGTGGCCCGCCACGCCTGCCGCCAGCGCGTGGCCCCGACCCGGCTGCGCTACCTCACCGAACTCCACCTCCCGCCCGGCCCCCACGGGGAAGCGCCGCACGACCTGCGGGTGTTCGTCCACCGGTACGCGGGCGCCTCCCGGCGTACCGCACCCGGCCCGGACCTGCGCTGGAGCCCGCCGCAGCCCGGTACCAGGGAGGGCGCCGGACTCGACGCGGCATCCGCGTACTGCGTCGGCGAGTTGCTGCGGCACCGCCCCGGCGACGCCGCGGACGACGGCGGGATCCGTGCCGTGGCCGAGATCGAGGACGAGGCGCGGCGGCTGATCGATCCGGTCCCCGCGCTGTGGCGCAGGGACGGAGCGGCCCGCGTGGTGGTCATCGGCCCGCCCGCCGTCGGCAAGAGCACCCTGCTGGAGCGGCACACCGCCCGCGCCCCGGACACCGAGCACGTGCGGGACATCGTCCCGGTGCGCCGGGACCGGGGCCCGGGCCCGGACAACTACCTGACCCGCTACCTGCGCGGGGACGACGCCTCGGGGTTCTTCTGCCAGATGGAGACCCTGCTGCTGCGGGTCCTGCAGAACCTCCGCACCGGCGAGAGCGGCGTCATGGACCAGGACGTGCACAGCTCGCTGGCCTACGCCAAGGCGCTCCGGCTGAGCGGCGCCCTGAACGCCCAGCAGTACGAGACGTACTACCGCTACCACCACCTGATCACCTCCGCGCTGCCGCCGCCCGAGGCGGTGGTCCACCTGACCGCCCGTACCGACGTGCTGATGCGCCGGCTGCGCCGCCGCGACCGCGTCCTGGAGCGCTCGTTCACCAGCTCCTACGTGTCCCTGGTGGCCCAGTGCTTCGAGGACGTGGCCGAGGAGCTCGCCCCGCGGATCCCCGTCCACCACCTCGACACCTCCGAGCTGAACCCCGACCAGGTGCTGGCGCGCTTCGAGGAGCTGCTCCCCTCACGCACCGGCTCCGCTGACCGAAGGACCGACCGACATGACCAAGCCCAAGGCTGACTGGCGCAATCCGGGACCCGCTCCGACCGGCGGCCCCCTCATCGACACGTTCGGCCGGGTCGGCGGCGACCTCCGGATCTCCGTGATCGACAAGTGCAATCTGCGGTGCACCTACTGCATGCCGGCCGAGGGGCTGCCCTGGCTGGAGAAGGAGGAGCTCCTCACCGTCGACGAGATCGACCGGCTCGCCCGGCTCTTCCACTCCCTCGGGGTGCGCGACTTCAAGATCACCGGCGGGGAGCCGACCGTCCGCCGGGAGCTGCCCGAGATCGTGGCCCGGGTGTGCGCGCTGGAGGGGGTGGACGTCTCCATCACCACCAACGGGCTGCTGCTGGACCGCCTGGCCCGCCCCCTGCGGGAGGCGGGGCTGCGCAGGATCACGGTGTCCTGCGACTCCCTGATGAGGCACCGCTACGCCGAGATGACCCGTCGGGACGCCTTCGACAAGGTGACCGCGGGGCTGGAGGCGGCCCGCGAGGCCGGATTCGACCCGATCAAGATCAACTGTGTGGTGATCCGCGGCAGCAACGAGGACGAGGCCGTCGACTTCGCCCGCCTGGCACGGGAAGGCGGCTACGACGTGCGCTTCATCGAGTACATGCCGCTGGACGCGGAGCGGACCTGGGAGCGGGAGAAGGTCGTCCCGGCCGCCGAGACGCTGGCCGCGGTCTCCGCGGCCTACGACCTCGCCCCCGTCGTCCAGGACGCGCCGCAGCCGGCCACCTCCTTCCGCTTCGCCGACGGGGCGCCGGGGGTCCTGGGCTTCATCCCCTCGGTGACGAAGCCCTTCTGCGACAGCTGCAACCGCATGCGGACCACGGCCGAAGGCGCCTTCCGCGTCTGCCTGTTCGCGCTGGAGGAGACCGACCTGCGCACCGCGCTCCGCGCCGGTGCCGACGACGCCGAACTGGAACGGCTGGTCCGCGAGGCGCTCTGGCACAAGTGGCCCGGGCACAAGATCAACCACCCCGACTTCGTCCGGCCCGACCGCAGCATGTCGATGATCGGCGGCTGAAGCCGTGAACGGCCGTGTGGTCTCCTTCACCTGGGGCCGGGGGCTGGGCCACGTCTCCCGCCAGATCGCCGTCCACCGCGAACTGCGCGGGCTGGGCCGGGACTCCCTGCTGCTGACCGAACGGCCCCAACGGCTGATCGAGGACTACGGCTTCGCCCAGACCGTCCTGCCCACCGACGCCGACAGCCTGGTCGGCGAGCCACTGCACGGGACCGGCCCCGCGGTGGACCACGGTCTCGCCCGGGCCATGGTCGCCTGGGTGCTGCGGCCGGACGACGTGGTGCTGCACGACGTGACGGTGCAGCGGGAGCTGTACGACCAGGCCGCCCGACTGGGCTGCCCCCAGTTCCTGGTGCACCGCTTCCAGCGCAACCGCCCCGACCCGCCCCACTGGGTCTCCCGCCACACGCCCGCCATCGGCACGATCTACCTGCTGGGCGAGCCCGGACCGGAGGAGACCGTCCACGGGGTGCGCGTGCTGGGGGTGCCCCACGTCGTCCGACCGCTGCTCGACGACCGGTCGCCCTGGCCCGAGGACACCCGCGCCCTCCGGGTCGCGGTGGTGGCCGGCGGCGGCGGGCACGACGACGCGCCCGGATTCCTCACGGCCGCGCTGCACGGCATCCGCGCGTTCACGCGCCGGCGCCCCGCCTCCGCCGGCGTCGACGTCCTGGTGCTCACCGGCCCGCACTTCGACGGGGCCGTCCTCGTGCCACCCGGCCTGCCCGGGCCGGTGCGGGTCCGCCCGTACCTGGGGCCGTCGTACGACGTGTACCGGCACGCCGACGCCGCGATCACCCACGCCGGGTACAACACCGTGCAGGAACTGGTCCGTTCCGGCCTGCCGGTGGTGGCCGTCCCCGGCGTCCGCGACTTCGACGACCAGCGCGTCCACCTGAAGGCCGCCGACAGCCCCAACGTGGTGGTCGCCGACGCCGCGGAGCACGCCATCGCCCGGGCCCTGGCCGAAGCCCTCAACGGCCCGTCCGGCACCCGGGCCCGGCCGGCCGCCACACCCGCCCGGGAAGCGGACGGCGCCGCCCGGATCGCCCGCGACCTGGTCGCCGCCACCTCCCGCGGCAGCGGCGCGGGGGCGCCGTGACGCCCGGACACCGCCCCCGCTCGACACGGTCGATGTCGAGCTGACCACCGAGTCCTGCCCTCAGGGGAGTTGATCTTCCTCGGCTTCGGGAGGACCCCGTGGCAGCCGTGCGCGTGACCGTGTGGGACGACCGCGACCGGGCCGGCGGAGACCGCACGCCCAGGGGCTCACCGCCGCCAAAGCCGCCCTGCGGGAGTTCTGGGGCTGACCCGGTTCCGCACCGGCTACCGGTCCCGCTCCGCGGCCGCGGGCCTACCAGCCGACTTGCGGACTGCCGAACCAGGGGCGGTGATAGGAGGGGGAAGAACAGCGAACCCGCCCGCGGGCCGTCCGGCCCAGGAGGAACCATGTCGCACCACAAGTCGAACAAGGACGTCGAGGGCGACCCCGACACCGGCCACGGCCGCGGCCTGCCGCGACGCCCCGACGAGGCCGAGCTCGAGGAGCGCACCGAGGAGGACCGCGAGGAGGTCGGCCTGGCGCCCGACGCCGACGAGGCCGACGAGGACGGCAGATAGGAGCAGGGCCTGGTGAGCCGCCCGCCCCGGTGGTGGTCGGCGTCCTGCGCACGCTCCCGGC
>NZ_JBHVEU010000120.1:0-20345 GCF_042802075.1 Kitasatospora sp. NPDC057518 | reverse complement strand
CCTCTTTCACGTAACCCGTGACATGTGAAATATTACCTGCGCTTCACCTACCGATGACCGAGGCACCCCCATCCCCCGGAAAGGACCGGTCAGTTGCGCAGACTGTCCGCGGCCCTCGCCGCCGCACTCACCACGAGTGCGATAGCGGCCACCCTGCTGGGCACCCCCGCCCAGGCCGCACCCCCGACCCCCATCGCCCTCGCCGCCGCGTCCGCCGACGCCGAACAGGGCGCCGAGGCCCCGCCCGCCCCGCTCGCGCCCCAGGAGCGCGAGCGCCAGGCGCTGCGCGGCAAGGCCCTGGAACAGCTCAACAAGGGCACCGTCGCCAAGGCCGCCGGCAAGCGGGCCCCGGCGAAGGTGAAGGTCGGCAACGACTACGTCCAGCTCGCGCACCAGCGCACGGACAAGGTCTTCGTGATCCTCGCCCAGTTCGGCGACCAGGTCGACAACACCACCCAGTGGAACGGCCAGCCCCGCTACGGCGGCACCCCCGGCCCGGCCCACAACCAGATCCCCAAGCCGGGCAAGGACGACAACCACACCCTGTGGTCACAGGACTTCGACCGCGGCTACTACCAGAAGATGTTCTTCGACGACACGCCCGGCGCGGTGTCGATGCGCAACTACTACCGCACCCAGTCCTCCGGCCGGTACGACGTCGAGGGCACCGTCAGCGACTGGGTCACCGTCCCGTACAACGAGGCCCGCTACGGCAGCAACAAGGGCCCGCAGGGCTCCGGCGCCTGGACCCAGGGCCAGGAGTTCATCCGGGACGCCGTGAAGGCCTGGTACGACGGCGAGGTCGCCAAGGGCCGCTCCGCCGCCGACATCAAGGCGCAGCTCGCCCAGTACGACGTCTACGACCGCTACGACCACGACAAGAACGGCGAGTTCGCCCAGCCGGACGGCTACCTGGACAACGTCGTCGTGGTGCACGCGGGCATGGACGAGACCTGGGGCGGCGGCGCCCAGGGCGCCGACGCGCTGTGGGCGCACCGCAGTTGGACCTTCCCGGACGCGACCGGGCAGACCGGCCCGGAGGGCAACAAGATCGGCGGCGCCCCCGTCGGCGACACCGGCCTGTACGTCTACGACTACGTCCAGGCGGGCGAGAACAGCGGCGTCGGCCTGTTCGCCCACGAGTTCGGCCACAACCTCGGCCTGCCCGACCTGTACCCCACCAACGGCGGTGACAACAGCGTCAACTTCTGGTCGCTGATGTCCTCCGGCTCCTACCTGGGCAAGGGTCCGAACACCACCGGCGGCTACCCCGGCGACCTCGACGCCTGGAGCAAGCTGCAGTTCGGCTGGCTCGACTACGACGAGGCGCAGGCCGCCACCCGCTCCACCCACGCGCTCGGGGTGAGCAGCTACAACACCGACCAGGCCCAGGCCGTCCTGGTCCATCTGCCGGACGGCACCACCCGCACCGACCTCGCCGACCCGTACGAGGGCGGCCGGCAGTGGTGGAGCGACACCGGCGACAACCTCGACAACTCCCTGGCCCGGGACGTCGACCTGCGCACCGCCGCCGGCCCGGCCGCCCTGGACGCGGCGGTCTGGTACGACACCGAGCAGGACTACGACTTCCTGACCGTCGAGGCCTCCACCGACCAGGGCAAGCACTGGACCTCCCTCGGCGGCACCGTGGACGGCGCCCCGATCGGCAACACCAGCGCCAACACCCCTGGGCTGAGCGGCAGTTCCGGCAGCTACAAGCAGCTGCACATCCCGCTGGACGGCTACCTCGGCCAGCAGGTCCGGCTGCGCTTCCACGTCACCTCGGACGGCAACACCCACGGCCGGGGCGTGCTGGTGGACGCCGTCAAGGCCACCGCCGGCGCCGCCGTGCTGTTCGCCGACGGCGCCGAGAACGGCGCGAACGGCTGGACGGCCGGCGGCTTCACGGTCATCGACGGCCGCACCGCCGTCAAGCAGCACCCGCGCGCGTACCTCGCCGAGAACCGCCGCTACACCGGCTACGGCGAGTTCCTGAAGACCGGCCCGTACAACTTCGGCTACAGCGGCGTCGCGGGCAAGGCCAACGTGGTGGACAACTACCCGTACCAGGAGGGCGTCCTGATCTGGCTGTGGGACACCTCGTACGGTGACAACAACACCAAGGACCACCCCGGCGGCGGGCTGATCCTGCCGATCGACGCCCGTCCGGCGCCGATCCGCTTCGCCGACGGGACGCTGGTCAACGGGCGGGCGCAGACCTACGACGCGACCTTCTCGCTCAAGCCGACCACGGCGTTCACCCTGCACAAGGGCGGCGTGGCGGTGCGCGTCCCGTCGAAGCCGGCCGTCCCGGTCTTCAACGACCGCACCGGGGTGTACGGCGACCCGGCCACGCCGCAGCTGACGGTGAAGGTGCCGGACACCAACACGAAGATCGAGGTCGTCCGGGAGTCCCAGGGCGGCAGGATCACCACCGTCCGGGTGGGCCCGGCCTCCTGACCGGTACGTGAAGGGCCCCGGATCCCCCCGACGAAAAGGGATCCGGGGCCTGCTCGTGCGCCCGGGCCTGCTGGGCACCCGGGGCCGGCCGGGTACCCGGGGTCAGCGCCCCAGGCTGCGCGCGGTACGCGCGGCGGTGACCACCCCCAGGACGGTGATCGCGGCGATCCCGAAGGTCATGTACCGGGCCGAGTCGACCGGGCTGTCCCCGCCCAGGTTGACCAGGGTGCCGGCCAGCGCCGAGGTCACCGAGAAGGCGATCAGCTGGGTGGTGTTGATCGCCGCGGCCGCCTTGCCGCCCTCGGCCGGGTCGCTGCTGCTGCGCATCGCGGCCACGCTCAGGTGCGGGAAGGCCAGGCCTATCCCGGTGCCGGCGGCGAACAGCGCCACCGCCCACAGCAGCACCCGGAGCCCGGAGGCGTGCCCGGTCTGCGACAGCCCGTACACCAGCAGGCCGCCGACCAGCACCAGCGGGGCGACCCGGATCGCCAGGGCCCGGCCGCGGGCCGACTCGATGCCGACGCTGAACAGCTGGGCGGCGGTCCAGCCGGCCGAGGTGGCGGCGCCGAGGAAGCCGGCCACCAGCGGGCCGAGGCCGCCCAGCTGCTGGCCGAACAGCGGGATGAAGTTCTCCGTCACCACGCCCGCGCAGAGCACCGCGACGGTCAGGTAGAGCCACTTCAGGGGGTTGCCGGGCCGGTAGGTCTGCCGCGGCAGCACCGTCGCCGCCGAGCGCCGCTCGACCGCCGTGAAGCCCACCAGCAGCGCCAGTCCGGCGAGCAGGCAGAGCGCCGTCGGCCAACCGGACGGCACGGTCGAGCTGACGCTGAAGACGGCCGCCGCCAGGGTGAGCAGCAGCAGCGAGGGCAGCGGCACCGGGCCGCCGCCCCGACCCGCGCCGGAGCGCCCGGGCAGCACCCGGCGGGCCAGCACCGCCAGCACCAGCGCGGCGGCCAGCAGCAGGACGTACGCCCCGCGCCACGCGCCGAGCTGGGCGAAGAGCCCGCCCAGCGACGGCCCGACCAGGGTGCCGACGCCCCACATCGCGGAGACCAGTCCGGCCGCGCGGGTCCACAGCCGTTCGGGCAGGGCGCTGCGGATCACCGCGTAGCCGAGCCCGGCCACCAGCCCGCCGCCGAGGCCCTGCACCACCCGGCCGAGGATCAGCGCCGCCATCGACGGGCTGAGCGCGTTGACCACGGCGCCGGCGCCGAAGACCAGGAAGCCCAGGATGTAGGCCCGGGCGGCGCCGAGGCGCTCCAGCAGCCGGCTGACCAGCATCGAGGCGATCACGGCGGCCATCAGGAAGCCGGTGGCCACCCACGCGTAGTACCGCTCGCCGCCGATGTCGGCGACGATCGAGGGCATCAGCGCGGCGGTGAAGTAGAGGTTCATCGCGTACAGCGCGACGCCGCCGGCCAGGATCGAGGCGGGGGCGGCGTACCGGCGGGAGAAGAGTTCGCGCCACCCGGCGGCGGCCCCGGAGGACTGCGACTCCGGTGCGTAACTGCCCTGCTCGGCAGGGGCGGTGTCGGTCACTACGGCAGATGATTCGGTCACGTCCGGTACGCTAGGACTTCAAGGGAACTTGAAGTCAAGGAAGCCGAAGGAACCGAGGAGTCGCCATGACCACCGCGCCGGTCGACCTGCTGAGCGTCGGGGAGGTGGCCCGGCGGGCCGGGATCGCCACCTCGGCGGTGCGCTTCTACGAGGACCAGGGGCTGATCTCCTCCGAGCGCACGGCCGGCAACCAGCGGCGCTACCGGCGGCACGTGCTGCGCCGGATCTCGCTCATCCTGGTCGCCAAGCGGCTCGGCATCCCGCTCTCCGAGGTCGCCGAGGTCTTCACCGGCCTGCCCGAGGACCGGATGCCCGGCAAGCACGACTGGGAGCGCATCTCCCGGCGCTGGGCCGAGCAGCTGCGCGCCCGCCGGGCCGAGCTGGAGCGGCTGGAGGACGAGCTGACCGGCTGCATCGGCTGCGGCTGCGTGTCGCTGCGCCGCTGCCGGGTACTCAACCCGGGGGACGAGCTGGCCGCCGAGGGGCCGGGCCCCCGCCGGCTGCTGCCGGAGGAGGGCCTGCTGCCCGTCGAGGAGTGAAACGCCGTCGACGGGTGAGGCGCCGTCGACGCGTGGGACGTCGTCGACGCGTGGGCGGGGAAGGGGTTGGAACCCGGCCGGACGCGGCCCTCGCAGGGTTCCCCGCCGCGTCCGACCGGGGGCTTGTGCGGCTCAGACCTCCGGGAAGTGGCAGGCCGCCTGCCGCTCGCCGGGCCCGGCGATCCGCAGCAGCGGCCGCTCGGTCCGGCACAGGTCCTGGGCCTTCGGGCAGCGCGGGTGGAAGGTGCAGCCGGGCGGCGGGTCGGCCGGGCTCGGCGGGTCGCCGAGCAGCACGATCCGCTCCCGGGTGCGCTCCGCCTCCGGGTCGGGCAGCGGGACGGCGGACAGAAGCGCCCTGGTGTACGGGTGCGCGGGGCTGCCGTACACCTCGGCCTTGTCGCCGATCTCCACGATCCGGCCCAGGTACATCACCGCGACCCGGTCGCAGACCCGCTTGACCACCGAGAGGTCGTGCGCGATGAACACGTACGCCAGCCCGAGCTCCTGCTGGAGCCGCTCCATCAGGTTGACCACCTGGGCCTGGATGGAGACGTCCAGCGCGGAGACCGGCTCGTCGGCGATCACCAGCCGCGGCGAGGTGGCCAGCGAGCGGGCGATGCCGATGCGCTGGGCCTGGCCGCCGGAGAACTCGTGCGGGTAGCGGTCCAGGTGCTCGGGGATCAGCCCGACCAGCTCCATCAGCTCGGCGGCCCGCTTGCGCGCGGCCGCCGCGCTCTCGCCCTGGACGAGCAGCGGCTCGGAGATGATCCGGGCCACCGTCTGCCGGGGGTTGAGCGAGGAGTACGGGTCCTGGAAGACCATCTGGAGGTCGCGCCGGTGCGGCCGCAGCCGGGCCTGGGAGAGCCCGCCGATCTCGGTGCCGTCGAAGGTGACGGTGCCCGAGGTCGGGTCGAGCAGCCGGACGATCATCCGCCCGGTGGTGGACTTGCCGCAGCCGGACTCGCCGACCAGGCCGAGCGTCTCGCCCGCGCCGACGTCGAAGCTCACCCCGTCCACCGCCCGGACCGGCGCACCGGGGCGCCCGGTGCGGCTCCGCCGGCCGGGGAAGGTCTTCACCAGGTCCCGTACGGACAGCAGCGGTCCGGCCGCGTCCTTCGTCGACGGTGTGGTCATCACAGCACCCCTTCCGGCACCAGCGGCAGGTGGCAGGCGGCCTGGTGGCCGGGGGCGAGCCGGTCGAGCACGGGGCGCTCGGCCAGGCAGCGGGAGTGCTCCTCGGCGGACGCCGCGGTGGTGCGGGCGCAGCGCGGGGCGAAGGAGCAGCCGGGGGCGGGGGCGATCAGCGACGGCGGGCTGCCGGGGATGGCCCGCAGCGGGGCGTCGTCGGTGTCGTCCAGGCGCGGCAGCGAGTCCAGCAGACCGCGCGTGTACGGGTGCGCGGGCTGCGCGAACAGCCGGTCCACCGGGGCCTGTTCGGCGGCCCGGCCGCCGTACATGACCAGCACCTCGTGGGCGACCCGGGCGACCACGCCGAGGTCGTGGGTGATCATCACGACGCCGAGGCCGCGCTCCTGCTGGATCCGGGCGATCAGGTCGAGGATCTGCGCCTGGACGGTGACGTCGAGCGCCGTGGTGGGCTCGTCGGCGATCAGCAGCTCGGGCTCGCAGGCGAGCGCCATGGCGATCATGACGCGCTGGCGCATGCCGCCGGAGAACTGGTGCGGGTACTCGTCGACCCGGCGGGCCGGCTCCGGGATGCCGACCTCGGCCAGCATCTCCACCGCCTTGGCCCGCCCGGCCTTGCGGTTGGCCTTGAAGTGCACCCGGTAGTGCTCGGCGATCTGCTCCCCGACGGTGTAGAAGGGGTGCAGGCTGGACAGCGGGTCCTGGAAGATCATCGCGATCCGGCGGCCCCGGACGGTGCCCAGCTCCCGCTCCCCGAGCCCGTTCAGCTCCTGCCCGTTCAGCCGGATCGAGCCGGTGACGGCGGCGCCGCGGTGCAGGCCCATGACGGCGAGCGAGGTGACGGACTTCCCGCTGCCCGACTCGCCGACCAGCCCGAGGGTGCGACCGGCCTCGACGGCGAAGGAGATCCCGTCGACCGCGCGGACGGTGCCGCGCGGGGTGTCGAAGGCGACCTTGAGGTCCTCGACCTCCAACAGCCTGGTCATCAGTACCTCACTCTCGGGTCGACGAACGCGTAGAGCAGGTCGACCAGCAGGTTCGCCGCGACGATGAAGAAGGCCGCGAGCAGGGTGACGCCGAGGATCACGGGCTGGTCGGAACGGGCCAGCCCGTCGTAGAACAGCCGGCCGACGCCGGGCAGACCGAAGATCGACTCGGTGATGACCGCGCCGGCCAGCAGGCCGCCGAGGTCCATGCCGAAGATGGTCAGGATCGGCGTCATCCCGGAGCGCAGCCCGTGCTTGACGGTGACCGTCCGCGGCGGCAGGCCCTTGGCCCGGGCGGTGCGGATGTACGGCTCGGCCATCGCCTCGATCATCGAGTTGCGGCTCTGCCGGGCGTACATGGCCGCGTACAGCAGGGCCAGCGCGATCCACGGCAGCAGCAGGTTGGAGCCCCATTCGAAGGGGTTCTCGGTGAACTTGTGGTACGAGGGGTAGGGCAGCACGCCGGCCGTCCTGACCAGGCCCCAGATCAGCATGATCGAGGTGAAGTAGACCGGCAGCGAGGCGGTGCCGACGGACAGCACCATCAGGGTCTTGTCGATCGGCCTGCCCTTGCGCAGCGCCGAGGTGACGCCCGCGCCGAGGCCGAGGACCAGCCAGAGCACGGCCGCGCCGAGGGCCAGCGAGATGGAGACCGGCAGCCGGTCGGTGAGCAGGTCCCAGACCGGCAGCCCGTACTCGTAGGAGTAGCCGAGGCAGGGGAAGCCGCAGTGCACCGCGCTGGGGCCGGAGCCGTAGTCGCGGCCGGCGAAGATGCCGCCGAGGTAGGCGAGGAACTGGTCCCAGACCGGCTTGTCCAGGCCCATCGCCGACTTGACGTCGGCGAGCCGCTCGGGGCTGCAGGTCTTGCCGCAGGCGGCCGCTGCCGGGTCGTTGGGCAGCAGGTAGAAGATGGTGAAGGTGATGGCGCAGATGGCGAGCAGGATGCCCGCCACGCCGAGCAGCCGGCGGCCGAGGTAGAGGATCACGACCGGCCTCCCCGGGGGTCGAGGATGTCGCGCAGCGCGTCGCCGAGCAGGGTGAAGGCGAGCACGGCGACGAACAGGAAGGCGGTCGGGATCAGGAAGTAGGTCGGGTCGGTCTCGTAGTGCACGATGCTCTCGGCGATCATCTGGCCCCAGGACGCGGTCGGCGGGCGGACGCCCACGCCGAGGTAGCTGAGCGCGGCCTCGGTGGCGATCATGCCGGGGACGAGCAGGGTGGTGTAGGCGATGATCGGGCCGGAGACGTTCGGCAGGATCTCGCGGGTGAGGATGCGCCAGGAGCGCGCCCCGCCGACCTTGGCGGCCTCGACGTACTCGCGGTGCTTGAGCGAGAGGGTCTGGCCGCGCACCACCCGGGCGATGCCGGGCCAGGTGAACAGCCCGATCACCAGGGTGATCAGCAGGATCCGGTTGACGTCCTTGGCCACCGACATCATCGCGATCATGAAGATCAGCGAGGGGAAGGACATCGTGAGGTCCATCAGCCGGGACAGCAGGGTGTCGACGCGCCCGCCGAAGTAGCCCGCCGCGATGCCGGCCAGGGTGCCGGCGATCACGACCACGGCGGTCGCGGTGAACGCGATCAGCAGGGACACCTGACCGCCGTGCAGCACCCGGGCGAACAGGTCGCGGCCGCTGCCCGGCTCGACGCCCAGCCAGTGCCGGGCGCTGATGCCGCCGAAGTCGCCCCGGGGCACGCCGCCCAGGTACGGGTCGACGGCGCGCTTGTCGAACTCCTCCGGGGTCCAGCCGCCGAGGGCGCTGAGCGGTCCGGCCAGCGCCGTGACCAGGATCAGCACGCCGACGGTGATCAGCCCGAACCGGGCCGAGCCCTTGGCCCACAGCTGGTCCCAGACCAGCCGCCAGGGCCCGCGCCCGGCACTCTTCTTGGCGCCCCCCGCCGTGGCGTCGGCCACGGCGGCGGGCTCAGTGGTGGTACTCATCGCTGCCGGCCCCTCACTTGCCCTTGGCGGGGTCCTTGAGGCCGATGGCACCCAGGTCGAGCATCCCGGCGTAGCCCTGGTTGCCGAAGGCGCCGGCCACGTTGGTGCCGACCAGCAGGGGGCGGCGCTGCCAGATCAGCGGGACGGCCGGGGCCTTCTTCGCCAGGTCCTGGTCCAGCTGCTGCCAGGCCTTGTTGGCCTCGTTGACGTCCGTCATGGCCGCGATCTGGTCCATCCGGTCCATCGTGGCCTGGTCCTTGAACTGGCTCAGGTTGCCCTGGTTGCCCTTCTCCTTGATGGTGCGGCCGTCGAACTGGAACGGCAGGAAGGTCGCACCGGAGGGGTAGTCGGGGCACCAGCCGCTGATGGTCAGGTCGGGGGCGTTCTTGATGTCGCCGACGGTGTCCTGGAAGGCGGACGGGTCGGTGGTGTTGATGGTGACCTGGACGCCGGCCTTGGACAGCGACTGCTGGATCGCCTCGGCGCGGCTCTTGTCGCCGAGCGAGACGGTGAGCGAGACCTTGAGGTCGCTCTTGCCCGCCTCCTGGAGCAGCTTCTTGGCCTTCTCCGGGTCGCCGGCCGCCGGGACCTTCAGCGGGTCGGACTTGACGCCGCCGGTCAGCGAGGGCGGCAGATAGGAGGTCGCCACGTCGGCCATCGCCGGGCCGCCGAAGGCCGTCACCTGCCCCTCGCGGTCGACCGCCCACATCATCGCCTCGCGCACCTTCGGGTCGTCGAAGGGGGCCTTGGAGGTGTTCATGTACAGCATGTCGGTACAGCCGGTGACCTCGGCGGCCATGCGGGACTTGACGTCCGGCTTGGGCAGCACCTTGGCGACGGTCTCGTGCGCCATCCACGGCATGTTGATCGCGTTGGCGTCGGCGCCGTCGCTGGCGATGATCCGGTCGTCGGCCTGGCCGCCCTTGATGCCCTCGGTGACCACGACCTTGTCCGGGTAGGCCTTGCGGACGGTGTCGGTGGCCGGGTCCCAGTTGGTGTTGCGGACCAGCACCAGCTGCTTGCCGCGGTCGTAGGTCTCGATCTTGTACGGGCCGGAGGAGAACGGCCGGGCGTCGTACTGGGTGCCCTTCTCCTGGGACTGCGGCACCGGGGAGAAGGTCGGCAGCGAGACGGTGGAGGAGAACTCGGCGACCGGGCGCTTCAGGTGGAAGACGATCGTCTTGTCGTCCGGGGTCTCGATGCTCGCCAGGTGCTCGCCGTTCAGCGGGCCCTTGTAGTTCTCGCCGCCGGCCAGGTACTGGATCGCGTAGTCGGGGCCGCCGGTGAGGTCCGGGGAGAAGGACCGCTCGACGTTGTACTTGATGTCGGCGGCCTTGATCGGCGAGCCGTCCTCGTACTTGAGGCCGTCCTTGAGGGTGAAGGTCCACACCTTGCCGCCGTCGGAGGACTTGCCGAGGTCGGTGGCGAGGTCCGGGACGATCTCGCTGCCCGCCGCGCCCGGCTCGGCCTTGAAGGTGGTCAGGGTGCGGTAGATCAGCCGGGTGCCGAAGTCCATGTGCGGCACCACCCAGCTGCGGGCCGGGTCGAGGTGGGCGAAGTCCTGGTTGGTCAGGACGGTGAGGGTGCCGCCCTTGGCAGGGGTGCCGCCGATGACCGAGCCGGACGCGGCGCCCGGGCCCTTGCCGTCGGAGGGGGCGGCGTCGCTGCCGCCGTCACTCTTGTCGTTGGAGCAGGCCCCGAGGCCGAGGGTGAGGGTCGCCGCGAGGGCCGCCGCGAGGGCGGCGTGGGTGCGCCTGGTCATGTTGCAACTCCGCTGTGGGGGGCCCGATCCGCCGGATCTGGCCGCTGCGCTGTGTGACCCGTAACATAGTAATGTGAAATTGCACTGCACAAGAGGTGACGGCTCCCGTTACCGAGCTGTGTCCGTGCCAGCATCTCCCCCGCCCCGCCAAGGAGTTCACCGGTGACCCTTCCCCCGACCGGCCTCAACACCGGGAGCCACGACCTCCCGGTCTCCCCCGCCCTCGCCTCCTTCATGGCCACCAGCTGGGCCGCCACCCCGCTCCCCGCCGACCGGCGCGTCCCCGGCCACGACCGCTTCCCCGGCCGCCGCGCCCGGCTCTCCGCCGCCTTCCCCGGCGAACGGCTGATCGTCCCGGCCGGCCGGCTCAAGGTCCGCTGCAACGACCTCGACTACCGCTTCCGCCCGCACAGCGCGTACGTCTGGCTCACCGGCCTCACCGGCGAGGACCAGGCCGACCACGTCCTCGTCCTCGAACCGGCCGGCCCCGAAGGCCACGAACCCGTCCTCTACCTGCGCCCGCGCTCACCGCGCGACGGCGGCGAGTTCTACCGCGACCGCCGCTACGGCGAGTTCTGGGTCGGCTCCCGGCCCGACCTCGTCGAAGCCGCCCGACTCACCGGCGTACGCACCGAACACCTCGACGACCTCGGCAAACTGCTCACCGGCCCCCAGCCCCCCACCCGGGTCCTGGCCGGCACCGACCCGCTCGTCGACGAGGCCACCGGACGGCCCGCCGACGGCCGGCGGGACGGCGAACTCGCCGCCGTCCTCTCCGAGTTGCGCCTGGTCAAGGACGAATGGGAGATCGGACAACTGCAACTGGCCGTCGACCACACCACCACCGGCTTCGAGGACGTCGTCCGCGCCCTGCCCACCGCACTGCGCCACCACCGCGGCGAACGCTGGATCGAGGGCGTCTTCGACCTGCGCGCCCGCGCCGAGGGCAACGGCACCTCCTACACCACCATCGCCGCCTCCGGCGCCCACGCCTGCGTCCTGCACTGGATCCGCAACGACGGCGCCCTCGACCCGAACTCCCTCCTCCTGCTGGACGCCGGCGTCGAGACCGACACCCTCTACGCCGCCGACATCACCCGCACCCTGCCGCTCAGCGGCACCTTCACCCCGATCCAGCGCCAGGCCTACGACCTCGTCCTCGCCGCCCAGAGCGCCGGCATCGCCACCCTCCGCCCCGGCGCGCGGTTCCGCGACTTCCACCGCGCCGCCATGCGGGTCATCGCCGAAGGCCTCGCCGACTGGGGCGTCCTGCCCGTCTCCGCCGAAGAGGCCCTCGCCGAGGACAACGGCCTCTACCGCCGCTACACCCTCTGCGGCAGCGGCCACATGCTCGGCCTCGACTACCACGACTGCGCCAAGTCCCGCGCCGACCGCTACCTCGACGCCACCCTGGAGGAGGGCATGGTCCTCACCGTCGAACCCGGCCTCTACCTCCAGCCCGACGACGAGACCCTCCCCGCCGAACTCCGCGGCCTCGGCATCCGCATCGAGGACGACCTCGTCATCACCCCCGACGGCGCCCACCTGATGTCCGGCGCCCTCCCGAGGACCGCCACCGACGTCGAGTCCTGGATGGCGACCCTGCTCTCCTGAGGAGGCCGCCAGGAGCGGACGGTCAAGCCACCTTGATCGTCCGCTCCCCCCGCCGGATCATCACCTCGACCTCGCCGCCGAATACGCCCGCAGGTCCCGGTCCTGCGCGCCCCCGACCGGCTACCCGCGCGCTGCCTGCCACAGGTCGGCGATGATCCGCTCCGCCGGGCCGGTGCGGGCCAGGTGGTGGGCGGTGCCGGCCCAGAGGTGCATGGCGTCGGTGTCGCCGCGGCGGGCGGCGGCGGCGCGGAGGGGGGCGGTGAGGTGGTGGACCTCGGGGTAGGCGGGCGGGGCGTACGGGCCGTGGCGGTCGATGAAGCCGTTGCGCAGGCCGCGGGCCGGGCGGCCGGTGAAGGCGCGGGTGACGGCCGTCTCCGGGAGTTCGACGAGCGCCGCCCGGTGGGCGGCCGAGGCGCCGGACTCGTCCGAGCGCAGCAGCGCCGTGCCCAACTGCACCGCCGCCGCCCCCGCCCGCAGCGCGGCCGCGACGGCCGCGCCGTCGCCGAGCCCGCCCGCGGCGATCAGCGGCAGCGCCGTCACCTCCCGTACGGCGGGCAGCAGTTCGAGCAGCGGCTGCTCCCCGGGCCGGTCCGTCACCCGGTGGGTGCCCCGGTGGCCGCCCGCCTCCGGGCCCTGCACGCACAGCGCGTCCATCCCGAGGGCCTGCGCCGCCCGCGCCTCCTCGGGTGTGGTGACGGTGGCGACCTGGGTCGTGCCGGCCGCCCGCACCGCCGCCGCCTCCTCGGCCGTGGGCAGCCCGAAGGTGTACGAGAGCACCGGCACCGGGTCGGCGAGCAGGAGGGCGAGTTTGGCCTCCCAGTCGTCGCGGTCCGGCCCGATCTCCTCCGGCAGGGTCACGCCCCACTGCTCGGCCTCGGGGCGCAGCCGCTCCCGGTACGCCGCGACGGCCGCCGCGTCCCCGGGCGTGCCCGGCACGAAGAGGTTCACCCCGTACGGCCGGTCGGTCGACTTCCGTACCGCCGCGATCTGCTCGGCCATCGCCTGGGCGGTCTTGAGGGCGCCGGCCAGGAATCCGAGCCCGCCGGCCCGGTTCACCGCCGCCACCAGTTCGGGCGTCGAGGGCCCGCCCGCCATCGGGGCGGCGATCACCGGTACGGCGAGCTCGTCGAGACGGACGGTCATCAGGCGCTCCTCACGCTGCCACGGGCACGGAACACCCCCACCCTACGCTCAGCGGATCAGCCCCAGCCGCCGTGCCTCGCGCACCGCCGCCGTGCGCGAGTCCACGCCCAACTTGGTGTAGATGTGCACCAGATGGGACTTCACCGTGGCCTGGCTCAGGTGCAGCCGCTGGCTGACCTGCTGGTTGGTCAGCCCGTCCGCGACCAGCCCCAGCACCTCGGTCTCCCGGGCGCTGAGCGCCGCCGCGGGCGTCCGCATCCGTTCCAGCAGCCGGTCCGCCACGCTGGGCGCCAGCGCGCTGCGCCCCGCCGCGGCGGCCCGGACGGCCTGGGCCAGCTCCTCCGGCGGCGCGTCCTTCAGCAGGTAGCCGGTGGCGCCCGCCTCCAGGGCGGGCAGGGTGTCCGCGTCGGTGTCGTACGTGGTGACCACCAGGACCCGCGGCGCGCCCGCCCGGGCGGTGATCGCCGCGGTGGCCTGCGCCCCGTTCATGGCCGATCCCGGCCCGAACTGGAGGTCCATCAGCACCACGTCCACGCCCGGCTCGGCCGCCAGTTCGACGGCCCGCTCGGCGGTGGCCGCCTCCGCCACGATGGCGAAGTCCGGTTCGCACTCCAGCACGGCCCGCAGCCCGGCCCGCACCACCGGGTGGTCGTCGGCGATGAGCAGCCGGATCACTGGCCGGCCTCCGGGGTGACCGGCAGCTGCACCGCCACCGTCGTGCCCTGCCCGGGCGCCGACTCCACCGTGAAGCCGCCGCCGAGCGCCCGCGCCCTGGCCCGCATCGACGGCAGCCCGAAGCCGCCGTCCCCGCCGGTGCGTCCGGCGACCGCCGCCGGGTCGAACCCGGCCCCGTCGTCGTACACGTCCAGTGCCACCTCACCCTCCATGTAGCTGAGTGTCACCTCGGCCCGCGCGGCCCCCGCGTGCCGGACGGTGTTGCCGAGCGCCGACTGCGCGATCCGCAGCAGCGCGACCTCCTCCGCGGCCGGCAGCCGGACCGGGGCGCCGGAGACGTGCAGCTTCACCGGCAGGCCGCTCTGCGCCGTCGTCGTCGCGCACAGCCGCTCCAGCGCGACCGGCAGCGGGTCGCCGTCCAACGCGGGCGGGGTGAGCGCCCGGACGAACCGGCGGGCCTCGTCCAGGTTGTCCTGGGCGGCCTGCCGCGCCTGCTCGACGTACCCGGCGGCGGTCTCGGTGCGCTCCGGCAGGGCCCGCTGGGCGGCCCGCAGCAGCAGCTGGATGGAGCTGAGGCCCTGTGCGAGGGTGTCGTGGATCTCCCGGGCGAGCCGCTCCCGCTCGGCCAGCACCCCGGCGGCGTGGTGGGCGGCGGCGGCGTCGGCGCGGGCGGCGGTCAGCTCGTCGATCAGCCGGCGGCGCTCCTCGCTCTCCCGGTACAGCGCCTGGTAGCCGAGCACGGTGGCGGTGGCGACGGCCGCGCCGAGCGCGGGCCCGATCGAGGCGGCGAAGCTGAAGCTGTGCTGGTGCCAGGACCACGCGGCGATCGACGCGGCGGCGGTCAGCCCGACGGCGACCAGCCCGCCGCGCCGCCCCAGCAGGTGCAGCTCCAGGAAGTACAGCGGGAAGGCCAGCCAGACGCCGTCCTGGGTGGTGATCAGCACGCCCGCCCAGGTGACGCCGAGCAGCGCCAGCCAGAGCGCGGCCGCCCGCCGGGAGCGGCGCACGGCGGCCAGCTGCGGCCCGACGGTGTAGACGGCGGCCATCGCGGTGGCCGCGGCGGCGACGGCGGCCGGATCGCCGCCCCGGTCGACGAGGACGGCCCGGGCGACGGCGAGCGCGAGCAGGCCCGCCACGAGCAGGTGCAGGCAGACCTGGAGGACGCGGGCGACGGGGGTGGTTCTGGATCGTTCGGTCGCCATCCGTCCAGCCTAAGTTCCTAGCCCGGCACCCGGCATCAATCAAAAGGTTGAACTCGGGCTCTCCCCTTTGATGCCCAGGATGCAATCCCCGGCGCGATGCCCCGGACCCCTCCCGTCCAGGACGGTGGAAGTGTCGAAACCACCTGCCCAGAGGAAGGCCCCGTCGTGTTCGTCGCCTGGAGGGACCTGAGGTTCGCCAAGGGGCGGTTCGCCCTGATGGGAACCGTCATCGTGCTGATCACCGTGCTGGTCGGCCTGCTGTCCGGGCTGACCGCCGGGCTCGGCCGGCAGAACATCTCCGCGATCACCGGCCTGCCCGCCGACCACCTGGTCTTCGGCAAGCCGGCCGACGGGCAGAAGCTCTCCTTCACCGACTCCCAGGTCACCCCCGACCAGTGGCAGGCCTGGGCCCGCGAGCCCGGCGTCACCTCCGCCCAGCCGATCGGCATCACCACCACCAAGGCCGCCGCCGGACAGCGCACCGCCGCGCTCTCCGCCTTCGGCGTCCCGGACGGCTCCGCACTCGCCCCGCAGGGCAGCCGGATCGCCCCCGGCCAGGCCGTACTGTCCAAGACCGCCGCCGAGAACCTGGGCGGCCTCGCCCCCGGCGCCGACTTCACCCTGGCCGGCCACCCGCTGCGGGTCGCCGCCGTCGAGGGCGACGCCGCGTACAGCCACACCCCGGTGATCTGGACCAGCCTCGACGACTGGCAGCAGGCCGCCCCCGGCGGCGCCGGCCACGCCACCGTCATCGCGCTCGACACCGCCAAGGGCGCCGACCTGGCCGCCGCCGACGCCCGCCACGGCACCGAGACCCGCACCCGCGACGACGCCCTCGCCGCGATCGGCTCCTACACCTCCGAGAACGGCTCCCTCCAGCTGATGCGCGGCTTCCTGTTCGCCATCTCGGCCCTGGTGATCGGCGCGTTCTTCACCGTCTGGACGATCCAGCGCAGCGGCGACATCGCCGTCCTCAAGGCCCTCGGCGCCTCCACCCGCTACCTGCTGCGCGACGCCCTCGGCCAGGCCGTCCTCCTGCTGCTGCTCGGTACGGTCGTCGGCACCGCGATCGCGTCCGGCTTCGGCGCGCTGATCGGTTCCGCCGTCCCCTTCGTCCTGGACGCCCCGACCGTCCTGCTGCCCGCCGCCGTCATGATCGCCCTCGGCGCGATCGGCGCGGCCCTGTCCATCCGCCGGATCACCTCCGTCGACCCGCTGACCGCCCTCGGGAGCGCCCGATGAGTCTCGTCCTCGACCGCATCACCCTCACCTACCCTGACGGCGACGGCCGGCTCACGGCACTCGACGAGGTCTCGCTGACCGTCCCCAAGGGCACGCTCACCGCCGTCGTCGGCCCCTCCGGCTCCGGCAAGTCCAGCCTGCTCGCGGTCGCCGCCACCCTGATCACCCCGGACTCCGGGCAGGTCGTCGTCGACGGCACCGACACCGCGGGCCTCAGCCGGGCCGACCTCACCGCGCTGCGCCGCACCAGGATCGGCATCGTCTTCCAGCAGGCCAACCTGCTGCCCTCGCTCACCGCGGTGGAGCAGTTGCAGGTGATGGCCCACCTCGACGGCCGCCCCCCGCGCGGCGCGCTCCCCCGCGCCCTGGAACTCCTCGACGCCGTCGGCCTGCGCGACCAGGCCGCCCGCCGGCCGCACCAGCTCTCCGGCGGGCAGCGCCAGCGGGTCAACATCGCCCGCGCGCTGATGAACGACCCCACCGTCCTGCTGGTCGACGAACCCACCAGCGCCCTCGACCACGAACGCGGCGCCGCCGTCCTCAACCTGATCACCGACCTCACCCACCGCCGGGCCACCGCCACCGTCCTGGTCACCCACGACCGCACCCACCTGACGGCCGTCGACCAGATCGCCGAGGTCCACGACGGGAGGCTGACCCTCCCGGCGGCGGTCTAGGCGACCAGCTCCGACACCGGCAGCGTCACCGCCGTCCCGGGCAACCCGACCACCTGCCCGGGACGGCGTACGACGCGCTCCCGGTACCCGCCCCGCACGGGATCGGTCAGCACCAGCACCTGCTGCTCGACCCGGTCCACGACCACGTAGGCCGGCACCCCGGCCAGCGCGTAGGCGGCGGGCTTCCTGGTGACGTCACTGCACAACGCCGCCGATGTCACTTCGAGGACGAGGCGGAAGATCTTCGGGTCGTAGCAGTTGTACGTGACCATCCGGTCGTCGCTCACCGCCTCGACGATCGACAGATCCGGCATCGCGAAGTCGTCCGGCCCGGTCGGCAGCCAGATCGCGAGCCGCTGGAGGACTTCCGTGTCCCCGCCTTCCAGCCCGGCCTCGAAGCAGGCCTTCATCACGTCGGAGAGGATCTCGCGGTGGCGCCCGTCGGGCAGCGGCTCGACGGCCACCTCACCGCCGAGCACCTCGACCCGGTGCCCGGGAAACCGATCGAAGAGGACCTCTGCCATGTCGAGCACCCTGTTCCGCACAGGCGAATCCTCCGCCCGTCGGCCCCGAGCCGCCGTCCATACCCGGACTCTTCACCCGAACGGGCGGTTTGACTCCTGCCGAGTCCCTTAGCGGGACCGCAGGCGCAGGGCCGAGGGCTCCGGTTCGGCGGGCTTCTCCTCGCCGGCCCAGAGGGAGCGGACGTGGCTGAGGTGGCGGGTCATGCAGGCCTCGGCCCCGGCCGCGTCGCCGGCGAGCAGCAGGTCGAGCAGCTCCAGGTGCTCCTCCGCCGAGGAGACCAGCTCGCCGCGCTCGTCGAGCCGGTTGAGGCCGTAGAGCCGCGAGCGCTTGCGCAGGTCGCCGACGACCTCGACCAGCCGCGAGTTGCCGGCCAGGCCCAGCAGGTCGAGGTGGAACTGGCGGTCGGCCTCCAGGTAGCCGATCAGGTCGTGCTTGCGGGCCGCCGCGACGATCGCCTCGGCCTGCGGGCGCAGCCGCTCCAGCTGCTCCTTGGTGGCGGTGCGCGCCACCCGGCCGACGGTCGGGACCTCGATCAGGGCGCGGATCTCGGTGAAGTCGTCGAGGTCGCGGTCGGTCAACTCGGTGACCCGGAAGCCCTTGTTGCGGACGGCTTCGACCAGGCCCTCGCGGGCGAGGTCGAGCATGGCCTCGCGGACGGGGGTCGCGGAGACGCCGAAGTCGGCGGCGAGCGCGGGGGCGGAGTAGACGACGCCGGGGCGCAGTTCGCCGGAGATCAGGGCCGCCCGGAGTGCGTGCGCGACCTGGTCGCGAAGCCGCTCCTGTACGGAGATCAGGGTGCGGGACTTGAGGTCGGCCATGGTGTTCCTCCGGGTGGGTGCAGAACACCAGCGTACAATGTCACGTTACGTTGCGTGCGCAACAGCCAGTGATTCGAACACCCGTCACCGACCCGCCGCACCGGCCCCTCCTCCTGCCGAACGCCATGGTGACAGCGGCCGTCGGCCGTGACAACGGCCGACGGCACACGATCTTCCGGTCCGCCCGGGAGGTCCGTACGAAGATCCGCACGGAGGTCCACCCGAAGGTCCGCCCGGAGGGCTACGCCCGGCGGAACCGCCCCACCAGGGTGCTCAGGCTGGCCGCACCGTCCCCGTCCGCCACACCCCGCCGGACCGCCTCCGCGAGGAGGGCCGGCAGGGCGCCGTCCACCCCGGAGTCCTCCGCGGTGTGCTGGACGTGCTCGATGCTCGCGAGTGCCATCGTCAGCCGGTCGACGTCCCCGCGGTGGTCCCCGGCGGTGATCCGCGGCGCGTAGAACTCGATCATCCGCGGCAGCAGCGCGGCGGTGGGCAGGGCGTACGGCAGGAACTCCTCGGCGGTGATGCCGTTGGCCTCGGCGACCGCCGTGGCGTGCAGGTAGCCGACCATCGAGGACCAGAACAGGTCCATCTGGATCTGGTAGTACAGCTGGGCCAGCCCGGGGTCGTCGCCCCGGTAGTCGGCCCCGGTGAGCACCTCCAGGGCGGCCCGGTGCCGCCGGAACAGCTCGACCGGGCCGCTGTAGAAGGTGGACGACTCGGGGCTGCCGATGCCCGAGGGCGGCACCTGCACCCCGCCGGTCAGGTGCCCGGCGCCGCGCTCGGCCAGCCAGCGGGCGGCGTCGCGGGCCCGCCCGGGGGTGTCCGAGCTGAGGTTCGCGACCACCTTCCCCTTCAGCGCCGGCTCGACCGACTCCAGGACGGTGAACACGGCGTCGTAGTCGGTGAGGCTGAGCACCACCAGTTCGTTCGCCGCCACCGCCGCCTCCGCACTGGGCGCCGCCTGCGCGCCCCGGGCGACGAGTTCGTCGGCCCGTGCGGCCGTGCGGTTCCACACCGTGACGGCGTACCCGGCGTCCAGGAACGCCCGGGCCATGGCCTGCCCCATCGGGCCGAGCCCGATCACCGTCACGGATCGCCTCGCCTGCTGCTCCACGGACATGCGTGTTCCCCTCCACTGGACGAATGCCTAGAACGAACGCTCTATCCAGAGCGCCGGAGCCGACGCTAGCACAGCACTGGAACGAACGCTCTACTCAGAATCTCGGCTAGGATCGCGCCGTGAAGACGCCCGAGAAGACCCCCGCGCAGGCCGACCCGAAGGCCGCCGTGAGGGTCGCTGCGAAGGCCCCGGTGAAGGCCGCACCGAAGGACGGCGCGCAGGCCGAAGCGAAGCCCGGCACCCGGGAGCGGATCGTCCGGGCCACCTCCCGGCTGCTGCAGCGCCAGGGGTACGAGGGCACCGGGATCAAGCAGATCTCCCGCGAGGCCGAGGCCACCCTCGGCTCCGTCTACCACTTCTTCCCGGGCGGCAAGCAGGAGTTGGCCGCCGAGGCGATCCGGCACGGGGACGAGGAGTTCGCCGTCATGCTGCACGCCGGGCTCGGCTCCTCACCGGACCTGGGCGAGGCGATGACCGCCTGCACCCGACTGCTCGCCACCGAACTGCGCGCGTCCAACTGGCAGGACGGCTGCCCGATCACCAGCACCGCCCTGGAGACGATCGGCCGGGTGCCGGTGATCGAGGAGGCGGTGGCCGAGGCCTTCGCCCACTGGCGGGCCGTCGTGGCGGAACGGCTGCTCGCCGCCGGCATCGGCGAGCAGGACGCCCGCGAGCTGGCCGGCACCGTGATCAGCACCCTGGAGGGCGCCGAGCTCGCCGCCCAGGTCGCCCGCAGCGAGGAGCCGCTGCTGGTCACCGGCAAGCACCTGGCCCGCCTGCTCACCGCCTACGCCGACGACCGGGCCTGACGCGCGGAACCGGACCTGACGCGCGGAACCGAACCGCCCGCCCGCTCGCCAGCCCGGGAGCCTGCCGGAAAACGTCCGGAAAACGTGAGGAGCCGGTGCAGCGGGGGATCCCATCCCGC
>NZ_JBHVEU010000119.1:0-20698 GCF_042802075.1 Kitasatospora sp. NPDC057518 | reverse complement strand
GTCGATCGACTGCCCGCCCCGGCTTCGTACGTATCGGCCGAGCGGCTCAGAACCCGCCGGTCTGCTCGTCCCGGCGGCGCTGCCAGCGCTGCTCCACCCGGTCCATCATCCCGGCCTTGCGGCGCGGGGCGGCGGCCGGACGGGCTCCGGCGCCCTGGCCCGCGGGACCGCGGCGCCAGCCGGTCACGGCGAACACCGCGCACCCGAGCATCACCAGGAAGCCCACGACGCTGACCCAGATCTGATCCGGTACGACCATGCCGCCCATCAGCAGGCCGATGCCCACCACGAAGCCGGCGACGGCCAGGTAGACCCGCCGACGGGTGTAGGTGCGCAGCCCGGTTCCCTCAAGCGCAGACGCGAATTTGGGATCTTCGGCATACAGCGCTCGCTCCATCTGGTCGAGCAGTCGCTGCTCGTGCTCCGAGAGCGGCACGGAGTCCTCCTACTCGTCGGTCGCGGGTGCGACCGGTCCGCCCACCCCGGTCGGGGAGGCAAGTCCAATCAGCCTTGGGGCACACGGTCGGACGCCCGTGCGGGGGACCCGGCCCGTGTCGTCCATATGCCCCACGCGTCCGGCTGTCATGCTTTCCGGCTTTACCCAGATCATACGGTCCGTGGGCCCGTTACGGGGTGGTCTGCGCCGCGTGGGACGGGCCACTTCGAGCGGGGACGGCCGCATCGGAGTCAACGCGCCACGCCCCGGACAAGTGCCCGATCGGATGGAATCGTCCCGGACCTGGGGAGGTTTGCCGCCGGGCGGCACCGCCCGGCCGCCGCCGGGCCCGGAAACGGGCGGGCCACCGAGGGGTCACGGCGCGGGAACGGGCGGGCCTCCGGGGCGCGAACCACCGCCGTACGGCGGGCAAAAAAACCGTACGACGGCGGAGGCGCGCGTGAAGGGGCGCGCGGGCCGGGAGGGGCGCCTCAGGCCAGGGTGGCCAGCAGGTGCAGCTGGGTCGCCACGGCGTGGAAGGCGGGCTGCGCGGCGGCGGCCTCCTCCAGCTTCAGCAGCGCGTCCAGCGCGCCCGGCTCGGTGTCCACCAGCACACCGGGGACGAGGTCGGAGAAGACCCGTACACCGTGCACCGACTGCACCCGCAGGCCCGCGGCCTCGGCCAGCCGGCCCAGCTCCTCGCCGGTGAAGCGGCGCGGCATCGGGTCCTGCTCGCCCCAGCGGCCGTCGGCGGCGGACAGCACGGTGCGGGCCTCGGTGAAGTGGCCGGCCAGCGCGCGGGCCAGCACGGCGCCGTTGCGGTTGGCCGCCAGCAGGCTGACCACGCCGCCCTTGCGCAGGGCGCCCGCCAGGCTGCCGAGCGCCTCGGCCGGGTCGTCCACGACCTCCAGCACGCCGTGGCAGAGCACCGCGTCCACGCTGCCGGGGGCGACCAGCTCGGGCAGGGTCTGGGTGTCGCCCTGGACGGCGCGCACCAGGTCCGTCACACCGGCCTCGGCGGCCCGGCGCTCCAGGGCGAACAGGGCGTCCGGGCTCGGGTCGACCACGGTGACGCGGTGGCCGAGCTTGGCGACCGGCACCGCGAAGTTCCCGGTGCCGCCGCCGGTGTCGACCACGTCGAGCACCGGCTGGTCCAGCTCGGCCGACCGCTTCTCCAGGGCCGCCCGGACCACCTCCCACACCACGGCGGTACGCAGGGCACTGCGGGGACGCGTCGGGTACAAGGTGGGACTCCTTGGCACGTGCAGTTCGATCAGGTTGCCTCCACCTTAGAGCCTGTCCCGGGGATCCTTGCCGGGCCCACGACGCCGTCCGACGGGAGCCGGGGCGGGGGCGGCGCGGCGTGCAGGCCGAGCAGGCGCTCGACCAGGCGCAGGAAGAGGGCGGAGTTGCGGACCAGGTCGTCGGCGTCGCGGGCCGAGGCGGCGCCCCTGATCCCGGCCTCGGCGGCGGCCCGGCGGCGGGCGCCGGCACCGTAGTAGACCGCCCACTCGGCGAGCTCCGGGGCCACCTCGGGCAGCACCTCCCAGGCGCTGCGGATGGCCTTGCGCCGGCGCGGGCTCTTCTCCGGGCGGCCGCGCACCGCCAGGACGGCCGCCACCGTGCGCAGCGCGGCCAGGTGGGCGGTGGCGTAGCGCTCCAGCGGGTCCTCCAGGGCGCGGGCCCGGGTGAGGGTGCGGTGGGCGTCGGCGAGCAGGTCGAGGGCGGCCGGCGGCGCGGCGACCCGGCGCAGCACGGGGTGGACGTCGGCTCCGGCGGGACGCCCGGCGGACGGGCCCGGGAGCTGCGGCGGGGCGGCGGAGTGGAGGCGGGCGGTGACGGGCTCAGGACGGCTGACGGTCATGGTCTCCCCCGTTCCGAGGCAGCGCGCGGACCGGGTGGTCCGTGCCCCTCCATCGTGAACGGCACCACTGACAATCCGGCCGGGCCTGCCGCGCCCCGGGCGGCTCCGGAAGGGCGTCCGGAAAAGGCGTAGCGGCGGCGGGCGCGGTCCTCCCCCGGTTCCGCGCCGCCGCCGTGCCGTCGCTCCGCCGCTCCCCCGTGGTCGGCGGTGGCGAGCTCCCCCCTCGCGGCCGGTCTCCCCCCGGCCCGCTCCGCCGCCCCGTGTCGGCGGTGCGGGGACCGTGACCAGCCCCGTGGCGGTCCGTCCGCCGCCTCCCCGGGCCGGTTCGGCCGGGGGACGGACGGATCCGCCGCCCGGGCGGGCCCGGCGCCCGACGCGCCGCCCTCCCGGGTGCCACCACTCTCCCGTCTCCGCAGGTCGGGGGCCATCCGCTGACGTACTCAACCGCGGATCTGAGTATTTGTACTCAGTGCGCCCCGGCCCGTCCCGGTCCGGCCGCCCGCCGGAACCGGCGGGTGCGTCCACGGCGTCCCGGGTGCCGGGTACGGTACGGCGGGGCCGGGCGGTACCGGCCCGCCGGACGACCAGGGGACGCGATGACGAGGAGGGGGACGCGATGACGGTCCTGCCGCTGATCTTCACCAGCGGACTGGCCAGCGGCATCAACGCCTACGCGGTGGTGCTGCTGCTCGGCCTGCTGGGCAGGTTCGCCGACGCGGACTCCGTGCCGCAGGCGCTGGAGCGCACCGACGTGCTGGTCGTGGCCGCGGTGCTGTTCGCGCTGGAGGCGGTGGCCGACAAGATCCCGTACGTGGACAGCGTCTGGGACGTCGTGCACACGGTGATCCGGCCGGTCGCCGGCGCCACCGTCGGCGTGCTGATCGCGGGCAACGACCCCGGCTCGCTGAGCGAGGTCGCGGCCGGCGCGATGGGCGGCACCTCGGCCCTGGTCAGCCACCTGGTGAAGGCCTCGCTGCGGATGGCCGTCAACACCTCCCCCGAGCCGGCCAGCAACATCGTGGTCAGCATGGCCGAGGACCTCTCGGTGGCCGGCCTGATCACCCTGGCGATCTTCCACCCCTGGCTGGCCGCCTCGGTCGCCGCCGTGGTCCTGGCCGCCGGGCTGCTGCTGGTCTGGCTGGCGGTCAGCCGGATCCGCGCCTTCCGGGCCCGCCGCCGCGAACGCCGGGCCGCCCGGGCGGCGGCGGGGAGCGCCTGAGACTGGTCCTAGGATCAGGTGCCATGGCAAAGATCGTCGTCATCGGCGCAGGAATGAGCGGGCTCGCGGCGGCCTCCCGGCTGGCGACCCTCGGCCACCGGGTGACGGTCTGCGAGGCGGGCGGCACCTACGGGGGCATGGTCGGGCGGTACGAGCGCGAGGGCTTCGCCTTCGACACCGGGCCCGGCCTGCTCACCCTCCCGGCGGTCTACCGCGACCTCGCGCTGAAGACCGGCAAGGAGCCCCTGGAGCAGCTGGTCGAGCTGGCCCCGGTCGACCCGGAGAGCCGGCACCTGTTCCCCGACGGCACCGCCGTCACCCTGCCGAACGCCTCCCGCGGCGGCGTCAGCCAGGCGCTGGACGCCGCCTTCGGGGCCGGCTCCGGCGCCCGCTGGAGCGCGGTGATGAACCACGGCCGGACGGTCTGGGAGGCCACCCGCCGCCCGCTGCTGGAGGAGCCGCTGCCGGCCGAGCGCGGCGTCCTGTCCCCGGCCGACCGGGCCCTGGTGGGCACCGACCCGTACCCCGTCCCGCCGCGCACCGGCCTGGCCCGGCTGCGCCGCGCCCAGCCGTGGTCCCTGGAGCACGTGGCCGCGCGCGAGCTCGACGGCCACCCCGGCCTGACCGCCCTGCTGTGCGAGCCCGCGCTGCGGTACGGCTTCACCTCGGCCATGGCACCCGCCGGGGCCACCGTCCTGCCGTACATGGAGCAGTCCTTCGGCGTCTGGTACGTCCGGGGCGGGCTGCGGGCCCTCGCGGACGCGGTGTACCGGCGCTGCGAGCTGCGCAAGGTCGCGTTCCGCTTCGACACCCCGGTCACCCGGGTGGTCGTCGAGGGCGGCCGGGCGACCGGGGTCGAGACGGCGGACGGCCGGATCGACGCGGACCTGGTGGTCTCCGCGATGGACACCGACGCCTTCTACCGCCACGGCCTGGCCGAGTGGCCGGGGCTGCCGCCCGAGGAGTGGGAGCCGGTGGAGGTGCCCGGCCGCTTCAGCGTGCTGCTCGCCCTGCGCGGCCCCCGGCCCGAGGGCACCCCGCACCGCACGGTCGTCCACGCGGCCGACCCCGCCGCCGAGGCGAACGCCCTGACGCTCTCGGCGCCGCCCTGCGAGCGCCCCACCGTCCAGGTGCTGCGCCCGGACGACCCGGCGCTGCGGCCCGACGACGACCACGAGAGCGTGGTGCTGACCGCGACCGTCCCGGCCCAGGACGAGGTCGACTGGACCGTCCCCGGGTTCGCCGACCGCTACGCCGACCGGCTGCTCGCCCACGTGGACGCGGCCGGCCTGGGCCTGCGCGAGCGGATCCTGTGGCGGGTCGTGCGCACCCCGGAGGACACCCGCCGGGAGACCGGCGCGCTGTTCGGCGCGGTCGCCCGCCCGGCCCTGGCCGGCTCCGCGGGCTCCTGGCTGAAGGCCGCCAACGAGTCCCCCGTCCCCGGCCTCTACCTGATCGGCGGCAACGCCCACCCCGGCGGCGGCCTCGCCCGCGTCGGCATGTCGGCCTGCATCACCGCCGGCCTGATCGGCCCGGCGTAACGGCCCGGTCGGGCCGGTCAGCCCTGCTGGTGCCAGGTGTTCTGCTGCTGGTAGCCGTGGTTCTGGTCGTACATCGGCTGCTGCGGGATGCCCTGGGTGTGCGGGTCGGGCTGGGGCTGCCACTGCTGGGGCTGCTGCTGGGCGGTCTGGTCCCAGGCCTGCTGGTGCTGCGGCTGCTGCTGGTAGCCCGCGTACGGGTCCTGCTGCTGGTGCTGCTGCTGGTAGCCGCCGTACGGGTCGGGCTGCTGCTGGGGGTAGCCGCCGTAGGTCTGCTGCTGGTCGTAGGCGTAGGCGGGCTGCTGCTGGGTCTGCCACTGCTGCTGGTCGTAGCCGGCCTGGTAGGCGGGGGCGTACGGGTCCTGGGGCTGCTGCTGGACCTGCGACTGCTGCTGCTCGTAATACCCGGGGGCGTAGACGCCGTCCTGGGCGAGCTCCTGCATCTCGAAGGCGGCGGTCTGCTCGACCTCCGGCACCTCGTCGGGCGCCGGGGAGGGCAGCGGGGTGGGCAGCGGGGTGGGCAACGGCGCGGGGGCCGGGGTCTCCTCGACGGGGCTGACCTCGCCGACCCGCTTGCGGGCGACCGCGGCGGCCGCCACCGCGGCGGCGCCGCCGGTGAGGGCGCCGAGCAGCGGCACCTTGGCGAGCGGGCCGGGCAGGCTGCCGTCGGGCTTCCGCAGGGACCAGCCGGTCTGGTGGCCGCGCTTGACCGAGAGGGTGACGAAGGCCTGTCCGACCGCGAACAGCGCGGCGCCGGCCCCGATCACCACGACCGAGCCGAGGACCATCCCGGCGGCCACGCCCAGGAAGCCGGCCAGCGCAAGGACCCGCCAGTGCAGCGGTGCCCGGTTCTGCAGCAGCACCTCCGCGACCAGCCAGAGCGCCACCACCGCCAACGCGACGTACAGCAGCAGGTATCCGATGCCCATCCGCCCCGCTACCTCCAGTCGCGTACCCGCGCGTGTGCGCCGCGCGTGTGCGGCGACTGTACCGGTTCAACGGCCGGGGTACCGCATCGCGTTCCCGCCGCCCGGGCACCGGCCGCACACGACCGAGCCCGCCACCGTCGGTACGGTGACGGACTCGTGAACACCCGGCGTCGGCGCGGCGGGAGCAGGCCCCCGCAGCGCCCGCTCAGCGCTGGTGCAGTCCCAGGTTCTGGTAGATCTCCAGCGTCGCCGTCGAGTGGTTCAGCGTGATGAAGTGCAGACCCGGCGCGCCCTCGGCGAGCAGGCGCTCGGCCATCGCGGTGGCGTGCTCCATGCCGATGGCCCGCAGCGCCGCCGGGTCGTCGATGGCCGCCCGCAGACGGGCCTCCAGGTCGACGGGGAAGGCCGAGCCGCTGAGCTGCGGGAAGCGCTCCAGCTGCTTGGCGTTGGTGACCGGCATGATCTCCGGGATGATCGGCGTCTCGCAGCCGGCGGCCGCCACCCGGTCGCGCAGCCGCAGGTAGTCGTCCACCTCGAAGAACATCTGGGTGATCGCGTAGTCGGCCCCGGAGCGGATCTTCGCCACGAAGTGCCGGATGTCCTCGTCCCAGTCGGTCGAGCGCGGGTGCATGTTCGGGGAGGCCGCGACGCCGACGCAGAAGTCGCCGATCCCCTTGATCAGCTCCACCAGCTCGTACGCGTAGGTGACGCCCTCGGGGTGCTTGACCCACTCGCCCATCGGGTCGCCGGGCGGGTCGCCCCGGACCGCGAGGACGTTGCGCACGCCCTGGTCGGCGTACTGGCCGATGATGTTGCGCAGCTCCGCGATCGAGTGGTCCACCGCGGTGAGGTGGGCGACCGGGGTCAGGGTGGTCTCGGTGGCGATCCGGCCGACCATGTTGACGGTGCGCTCGCGCGAGGAGCCGCCGGCGCCGTACGTCATGCAGACGAAGTTGGGGTCGAGCGGTTCGAGCCGGCGGATGGCGTCCCAGAGCTTCTGCTCGCCGGCCTCGGTGCGGGGCGGCATGAATTCGAAGGAGAAGGAGCGCTTGCCGGCCGCCAGGAGTTCGCGCACCGTCAGTGCGCGATCCGTTCTCGTGGAAGCGATTCCGAGTGCCATGCTGGCAGGCTATCCGGCGTTCGAAGGGGCCGGACAACCGTATTCCATCTATTGAGACAACTGATGGAAGACGTTCCGTTTCGCCCCGGAACGGCTCCGCCGCCCCTCCCCCGTACCCCGGGCCGAGCCGCTCGCACAGCCGTTCCCGGCCGCACCGCTACGCTTGCTGCACCCCAGAGAACCAGCGGAGCCCCATCGTGACCTCGTCCAGCACCCGGCCGGCCAGCCCCGGTTCGGCCCTCAGTGCGGCCACCAGTGCGGCCACCAGTGCGGCCGGCAACGCGGCCGGCAGTGCGGCCAACCCCATGGACGTGGAGGACGTCCGCACCCGTGTCAACGCGGCGCTCGCCGCGTTCATGGACGGCCAGTCCGTGCTCCTCGACAAGATCTCGCCCCAGCTGGCCCCCGCCGCCGACGCGCTGCGCGACTTCCTGCTGGACGGCGGCAAGCGGCTGCGCCCGGGCTTCTGCTACTGGGGCTGGCGCGGCGCCGGCGGCCCGGCCGCGGGCGCGACCGGCGAGGCGATCGCCAACGCGGCCGCCGCCCTGGAGCTGCTCCAGGCCAGCGCCCTCGTCCACGACGACCTGATGGACCGCAGCGACACCCGCCGCGGCCTGCCCTCGGTCCACCGCCGCTTCGAGGCGCTGCACCGCGACAGCGGCTGGCGCGGCGACCGCGAGCAGTACGGCGCCTCGGCCGCGGTGCTGCTCGGCGACCTGCTGCTGATCTGGTGCGACGAGCTGTTCCTGCGCTCCGGCCTGGAGCCCGCCGCCGTGCTCGCCGCCAAGCCGGTGTTCGACCTGATGCGCACCGAGGTCATGCTCGGCCAGTACCTGGACGTGCTGGAGCCGGTGGCCGGCGACTCGACGGACGAGGGCGCGCTGGAGCGGGCGCAGACCGTCCTGCACTACAAGTCCGCGAAGTACACCATCGAGCGGCCGCTCCAGGTGGGCGCGCTGCTGGCCGGCGCCGGGCCGGAGCTGGTCGAGGCGTACGGGGCGTTCGGGCTGCCGCTGGGCGAGGCCTTCCAGCTGCGCGACGACCTGCTCGGCGTCTTCGGGGACCCGGCCGTCACCGGCAAGCCGGCCGGGGACGACCTGCGCGAGGGCAAGCGCACCCTGCTGGTCGCGCACGCGATGCGGGGCCTGCCGGCCGCCGACGCCCGGCACCTGGACGAGCGGCTGGGCGCGCCGGACCTGGCGGCCCCGGAGGTCGCCGAGCTGCGCGGGCTGGTCGCCCGCAGCGGGGCGCCGGAGCTGGTGGAGCGCCGGATCGAGGAGCTGATGCGGCAGTCGCTGGCCGCGCTGGAGGCGGCGCCGCTCGCCGACGAGCGGGCCCGTACGGTGCTGCTGGCACTGGCCGAGGCCGCCACCGTCCGCAAGTACTGAACGCACTGACGGGCGGCGACGGCCCCGGGCCGGTCCTACGGGTCCTGCCGGTCCTGCGGGTCCTGCGGGTCCTACCGGGATCCGGGAGGCTCAGAGCGCGGCGCGCACCCGGCGGGACAGCTCGGCGGCGGCCGCCCGGGGGTCCGCCGCGGCCGTGATGGCCCGCACCACGACGACCCGGCGGGCACCGGCGGCGAGCACCTCGTCCAGGTTGCCGAGGTCGATCCCGCCGATCGCGAACCACGGCCGGTCGGTGTCCCGCTTCGCCGCGTACGAGACCAGGCCGAGGCCCGGGGCCGGGCGGCCCGGCTTGGTCGGGGTCGGCCAGACCGGGCCGGTGCAGAAGTAGTCCACCCCGGGCTCGGCGATCGCCGCGTCCACCTCGGACTCGGCGTGGCAGGAGCGGCCGATCAGCACGTCCTCGCCGAGGATCGCCCGGGCGGCCGGCACCGGCAGGTCGTCCTGGCCGAGGTGCAGCACGTCCGGCCGGGCCGCGTGGGCGACGTCGGCGCGGTCGTTGACGGCCAGCAGCTTGCCGTGCCGGCGGCAGGCGTCGGCGAAGACCTCCAGAGCCTCCAGCTCCTGCCTGGCCTCCAGGCCCTTGTCGCGCAGCTGGACGATGTCCACCCCGCCCGCCAGCGCCGCGTCCAGGAACTCGGCGAGGTCGCCCTGCTCCCGGCGGGCGTCGGTGCACAGGTACAGCCGGGCGTCGGCGAGCCCGGCGCGCGGCGTGTCCGCCGCCATCAGATCAGCATCGCCTGGGCGCGGCGCTTCACCTCGGTGCCGCGGTTCTCCCGCAGCGCCTGGATCGGGCTGCCGGGCAGCGACGGGTCCTCGGTGAAGAGCCACTCCAGGATCTCCGCGTCGTTGTACCCGCAGTCCCGCAGGACGGTCAGGGTGCCGGACAGGTGCTTGACCAGGCCCGGGCCGTCGATGAACGCGGCCGGGACCTGCAGCGACTTGTTGGGGCCGCGCCGGACGGCGATCAGGCCGCCGTTCTTGACCAGGTCACGCACCTCGGTGACCCGGACCCCCCACTGCTCCGAGATGTCGGGCAGGTACATCCAGTCGGTGACCAGGGATTCAATCTTGCTTTCGATCTCACTCACGCCACCAGACTGCCACCTCCGCGGCCCACCGCGCACCAGACCTGCCCCGCGCCTACCCCGCGACGGCCGCCTTCAGCGGTACCGCGGGGTCGGCCGCCCGGGCCGGGTCCAGCGCGGTGCCGCGCTCGATCAGCCGCCGCCCCTGGGCCAGGTCGCGCGGCCGGTCCACGGTCAGCAGCGCGCTCGGCACGCCGTCGCGCAGCCAGAGCACCGACCAGTCGGCGCCCCGCGGGTCGCCGCGCCGGACCAGCTCGTCGCCCTCGGCGTGCCGGCCGGCGTACTGGACCATCCGCCCGAACTGCTCGGACCAGAAGTACGGCACCGGGTCGTAGGCCGGCGCGTCCGCGCCCAGGACGACGGCGGCCACCGCCTCGCCGGACCGCAGCGCGTGGTCCCAGTGCTGGACGGCCAGCCGGGCGCCGGCCCGGGCCGAGGGGTAGCTGACGCAGTCGCCGGCCGCGAAGACCCCGGGCACCGAGGTGCGCAGCCGCCCGTCCACCACGACGGCGCCGGTCGCGTCCAGCTCGACCCCGGAGCCGGCCAGCCAGCCGGTCGCGGGGCGGGCCCCGATGCCGACCACCACCTCGTCGGCGGGCAGGTGCGAGCCGTCCGCCAGCAGCACCGCGCCGGGCTCGACGGCGGCCACGCCGACCCCGCAGCGCAGCTCGACCCCGGCCTCGGCGTACCAGGCGGCCATCGCCGAGCCGAGCTCCGTCGGCAGCGCGCCGGGCAGCGGCGCCGGACCGGCCTCGACCACCGTCACCTCGCAGCCCGCCGCGCGGGCCGCGGTGGACACCTCGGCGCCGATCCAGCCCGCGCCGACCAGCACCAGCCGCAGCCCGGGGCGCAGCAGCGCGCGCAGCGCCAGGGCGTCGTCCAGGGTGTGCAGCAGGTGTGCCCGCTCGGCGCCGGGCAGGGCGCGCGGCACGGCGCCGGTGGCGATCACCAGCGAGCCGTACGGGAGGTCGCCGCCGTCGGTGTGCAGCACGCCGGGGGTGAGGCCGGTGGCGCGGCGGCCGGTGAGCAGCTCGATGCCGAGCTGCCCGTAGTCGATGTCCAGGGCGGTGGAGTCGGCCTTGCCGAGCAGCACGTCCTTGGAGAGCGGCGGCCGGTCGTACGGCGCGTGCGGCTCCTCGCCGACCAGCGTGATCCGCCCCTGCCGGCCGCCCTGCCGCAGCTTGAGGGCGCACTGCGCCCCGGCCAGCCCGGCTCCGACGACGACCACCCGATCCGTTCCGCTCAGCTCTGCCACGCCCGCCACTGTACTCAGCGCGACGCGGCGGCCTCCGGGCCGTCCGCCCCGCGTACGGGCCTTCGGCCGGGCCGACCCCCGGCGTTAAGGTGGGAGGACCACACGGGAGCCCGGCGGACCGGGCTGAGAGGCGGGCTGACACGGCCTGCGACCGTCCGAACCTGATCCGGGTCATACCGGCGAAGGGAGAAGAGCAGCCTTGTCACGCTTGCCATCAGGCACCCATGCCGACGTGCTGGTGATCGGCGGGGGCGTCATCGGCCTCGCCGTCGCCTGGCGCACCGCGCGGCGCGGGGCGCGGAACGTGATCGTGGTCGACCCCGCCCACGGCGGCGGGGCCGCCGGGGTCGCGGCCGGGATGCTCGCCCCGGTCACCGAGCTCCAGTACGGCGAGGAGCCGCTGCTGCGCCTCGGGATGGCCTCGAACGAGCGGTACGAGACCTTCGCCGCCGAACTCTCCGAGGCGAGCGGCGGCCTGGACACCGGCTACCGCCGCTGCGGCACGATCGCCGTCGCGCTGGACTCCGACGACCGCGAGGAACTGCGCGAGCTGTACGCCTTCCACCAGCGGCTGGGCCTGGACTCGACCTGGCTGACCGGCCGGGAGGCCCGCAGGCTGGAGCCGATGCTGGCCCCCGCCGTCCGCGGCGCCCTGCACGCCGCGGACGACCACCAGGTGGACCCCCGACGCCTGCTCACCGCCCTGGTCGCCGCCTGCGGGCGCGCGGGCGTCCTGCTGCACCGCGCCGAGGCCGTCGAGCTGCTGGTCGAGGACGGCCGCGCGACCGGCGCCCGGCTGAGCACCGACGAGACCGTGACCGCCGACCAGGTCGTGCTCGCCGCCGGCCCGCACAGCCACCGGCTGCCCGGTCTGCCCGAGGGGGTGCTGCCCGCGATCCGCCCGGTGAAGGGGCAGGTGCTGCGGCTGCACGTGCCGGAGGCCTACCGGCCGTTCCTCTCCCGCAACGTCCGCGCCGTGGTCCGCGGCCGGCACCTGTACCTGGTCCCCCGGGAGAACGGCGAACTGGTCGTCGGCGCGACCACCGAGGAGCAGGGCTACGACACCACCGTCACCGCCGGCGGGGTGTACGAACTCCTGCGGGACGCCCACGAGTTGGTCCCGGGGATCACCGAACTCCCGCTGCGCGAGACCTCGGCCGGACTGCGCCCCGGCTCGCCGGACAACGCCCCGCTGCTGGGCCCGACCCCGCTGCCCGGGCTGGTCGCCTCCACCGGCCACTACCGCAACGGCGTGCTGCTCACCCCGGTGACCGCCGACCTGGTCTCCGAGTACCTGGTCACCGGTGAAGTCCCCGAGCTCGCAAGGCCGTTCACCCCCACCCGGTTCTCCTCCGAATCCCCCGTCGCGAAGGCCTCCGCATGACCGAGATCGCCCCGAACGAGCACGCCCCAGACGAGAACGCCGTGCACGAGGACGCCCCGAACCCGGTCGCCCCGGCCGAGATCGCCCTGACCGTCAACGGCGAGCCCCGCCGGGTGCCCGCCACGACCACCCTCGCCGAGCTGGTGGCCTCCGTCAGCGCCGCCAACACCGGCGTCGCCGCCGCGCTCAACGAGGCCGTGGTGCCGCGCGGTTCGTGGCCCGGGACGGCACTGGGCACCGGCGACCGGATCGAGATCCTCACCGCCGTCCAGGGAGGCTGAGCCATGGCCGACGATCTGCTGACCATCGCCGGGACGGCCTTCTCCTCCCGACTGATCATGGGCACCGGCGGCGCCCCCAGCCTGGAGGTCCTGGAGCGCGCGCTGCTCGCCTCCGGCACCGAGCTGACCACCGTCGCGATGCGCCGGGTCGACGCCACCACCCAGGGCTCCGTCCTGGACGTGCTGACCCGCAACGGCATCCGGGTGCTGCCCAACACGGCCGGCTGCTTCACCGCCGGCGAGGCCGTGCTGACCGCCCGGCTGGCCCGCGAGGCGCTCGGCACCGACTGGGTCAAGCTGGAGGTGATCGCCGACGAGCGCACCCTGCTGCCCGACCCGATCGAGCTGCTGGACGCCGCCGAGACGCTGGTCGACGACGGCTTCACCGTCCTGCCGTACACCAACGACGACCCGGTGCTGGCCCGCAAGCTGGAGGACGTCGGCTGCGCGGCCATCATGCCGCTGGGCTCGCCGATCGGTTCGGGCCTGGGCATCCGCAACCCGCACAACTTCCAGCTGATCGTGGAGGGCGCGGGCGTCCCGGTGATCCTGGACGCGGGCGCCGGCACCGCCTCCGACGTGGCGCTGGCGATGGAGCTGGGCTGCGCCGCGGTGATGCTCGCCTCCGCGGTGACCAGGGCTCAGGACCCGGTGCTGATGGCCGAGGCGATGCGGCACGCCGCCGAGGCGGGCCGGCTCGCCCACCGGGCCGGCCGGATCCCGCGCCGCTTCCACGCCGAGGCCTCCTCCGCGATGGCCGGCCGGGCCGACCTGGACACCCGCGAGCACCCGGCGTTCTGAACCGTCGCGCATGTCACAAGCCGGTCCCGGAGGCGGTGTCCGCCGGGACCGGGCGGTCCCGCACCCTAGACTCTCCGAGTGGACATGGCACTGCACGACCCCCTGATCGGCGCCCTGCTCGACAACCGGTACCGGGTCGAGCAGCGGATCGCGACCGGCGGGATGTCCACCGTCTACCGGGGCACCGACACCCGGCTGGACCGGGTGGTCGCGCTCAAGGTGATGCACCCCTCGCTGGCCGGTGACGAGGGCTTCACCGCCCGCTTCATCCGCGAGGCCAAGGCGGTCGCCAGGCTCACCCACCCCAACGTGGTCAACGTCTTCGACCAGGGCGCGGACGGCGGCCACGTCTTCCTCGCCATGGAGTACGTGCCCGGCCGCACCCTGCGCGACCTGCTGCGCGACCGCGGCGCGCTGTCCGTCCGGGCCGCGCTGGACGTGCTGGAGCCGGTGCTCGCCGCGCTCGGCGCCGCCCACCGGGCCGGACTGGTCCACCGCGACGTCAAGCCCGAGAACGTGCTGATCACCGAGGGCGGCCTGGTCAAGGTCGCCGACTTCGGCCTGGTCCGGGTGCTCGGCAGCGCCGACGGCGCGCCCACCTCGACCACCACCGCGACCGGCGGCACGGTCATGGGCACCGTCTCCTACCTGGCCCCCGAGCAGATCCTCCCGGACGCCCCCACCGACCAGCGGGTGGACGTCTACGCGTCCGGCATCCTGCTGTACGAGATGCTCACCGGCCGCCGCCCGCACACCGGCGACAACCCCGTCCAGGTCATGTACAAGCACCTGCACGAGGACGTCCCGGCCCCCTCGCTGGTCGCCCCCGCCGTCGGCCCCGAGCTGGACGCGATAGTGGCCGCCGCCTGCGCCCGGTCCGCCGGCGCCCGCCCGTACGACGCGGTCGAGCTGCTCGCCGCCCTCCAGCGGGTGCGCCGCACCCTCGCCCCGGCCGCGCTGGACGCCGAGCCGCCGGCCTCCACCCGCCCCAGCCCGCGCTACCCGACCAGCGAGCCGACCTCGGTGATCCAGCCGCTGCCGCGGCCCGCCGAGGCCCCGCCGACGGAGCGCACCAGCGTGCTGGACATGCCGCCGGAGCTGATGGACGAGCTGCTCGCCGAGCCGCGCCCGTACGACGAGCCGACCCCGGTGCACCGGCGCCGGCCCCGGCCGGGCCCGCTGCGCCGCCTCCCCCGCCGGACGCTGGTCTGGACGGCCGCGCTGGCCGCGCTGGTGCTGGCGATCGGCGGCGTCACGTACGGGATCTCCGAGGGGCTGTACGGCTCGGTGCCGGGCGTGCTCGGCAAGGACCGGGCCGAGGCGCAGCGGGTCCTGGACAAGGAGGGCCTGCACGGCAGGTTCGTCGAGGTGTTCAGCGAGTCCGTCCCGTCCGGGCAGGTGATCGCCACCGACCCCGGGGTGGGCGCGCGCACCCGCAAGAGCGACAGCGTCACCGTCACCCTCTCCAAGGGCCCCAAGCGGATCGCGGTGCCGGACCTCACCGGGAAGAGCGCCGCCGACGCCGCCGCGGCCCTGACCGGCGCCCAGCTGACCAGGGGCGGCGTGACCGAGACCTACGACGACACGGTGCCCGAGGGCTCGGTGATCAGCAGCTCGCCGGCGGCCGGGCAGCTGCTGCAGGAGAACAGCGCGGTGTCGCTGGTGGTCAGCAAGGGCATGGTGCCGGTCCCGAACGTCACCGGGATGGGCAAGGACGAGGCGCAGAAGGCGCTCCAGGCCGCGGGCTTCACCATGCAGACCAGCGGCTGGGACGTGTTCGGCGCGGTCACCTCCTCCGGCCAGAGCCCGGCGGCGGGCGAGCGGCGCCCGCAGCGCAGCGTGGTGACGGTCAAGTTCTCGCTGTTCTAGGCCCCGGGCGGGCTCAGCGCAGCGGCCCGTCGCCGGGCTCCTCCTGGTAGGAGTAGCGCTGCTCGCCCCAGGGGTCGGCGAGGTTGTGGTAGCCGCGCTCCTCCCAGAAGCCGCGCCGGTCGGCCCGCATGTACTCGACCGCGCGCACCCACTTGGGGCCCTTCCAGGCGTACAGCCGCGGCACCACCAGCCGGACCGGGAAGCCGTGTTCGGCGGTGAGCGCCTCGCCGTTGCGGTGGGTGGCGAGCAGCGTGCGCGGGTCGGCGAAGTCGGCGAGGCGCAGGTTGGCGCTGTAGCCGTACTCGGCCCAGACCATGACGTGGGTGACGCCCGGCGCCGGGGGCACCAGGTCGAGCACGGCGGCGGCCGACACGCCCGTCCACTCGTTGCCGAGCACCGAGAACTTGGTCACGCAGTGCAGGTCCCCGACGACGGTGCTGCGCGGCAGGGCGCCGAAGGCCTCGAAGTCCCAGCTGTGCTTCTCCGCCGAGGCGGTGGCGCCGAACACCTGGAGGTCCCAGGTCAACGGCTTGAAGCGGGGCACCGGCCCGTAGTGCAGGGCGGGCCAGCCGCGCTGCGCGCGCTGTCCCGGGGGGAGCCTCGGGTCAGACGGCGGAAGCGGTTCGTGTTTCGACTGACCCATGGATCCATGGTGACAGACGGCGGACGAGCCTCGGCGCGCGCCCCTTTGCGCGGACCCGCGCCCCTGCCCGTACGGCCCAGCGGTCGGCCGCCCACCAGCACGTTCCACCATGAATCGGATATTCCGACACATGTCCTAGTGAGTGTGAACTTACTGGAATTTCCTCCCAAAGCGGTGCCAGGATGCGCAGCACAGGACTCAGTACCGGACCCACCGCAGGACTTCACGCAGGACTCAGCGCAGGACACACGGCAGCACGAGTGCAGGAGGCATCACCATGCAGGGCGATCCCGAGGTCATCGAGTTCCTCAACGAGCAGCTCACCGCCGAGCTGACCGCGATCAACCAGTACTTCCTGCACGCCAAGATGCAGGAGAACTTCGGCTGGACGAAGCTCGCCAAGTACACCCGGCACGAGTCCTTCGACGAGATGAAGCACGCCGAGACGCTCACCGACCGGATCCTGTTCCTGGAGGGGCTGCCCAACTACCAGCGGCTGTTCCACGTCCGGATCGGCCAGACGGTCAAGGAGATGTTCGAGGCGGACCGCCAGATCGAGGTCGAGGCGATCGACCGGCTCAAGCGCGGGATCGTGGTGATGCGGGCCAAGAACGACGTCACCTCGGCGAACATCTTCGAGGACATCCTGGCCGACGAGGAGCACCACATCGACTACCTCGACACCCAGCTGGAGCTGCTGGAGAAGCTCGGCGAGGCGCTCTACCTCGCCACGGTGATCGAGCAGCCGGAGTCCTGAGGACGCGGCCCGCCCGGTCCGGTCCGGTCAGGCCGCCCGGTTCGCCCGGGTCACCCGCAGCGGGACCACCGGGGCGGCCTCCGGGGCCAGCGCCGACGGCGCCGCCGGGTCCTCCGGGTCCGCGAGGCCGAGCTTCGCGGCCAGCCGGGCGGTCGGGCAGGGGCGGGCGCCGTGCTCGCCGAGCAGCGCCTGGATGCGCCGCACGCAGGACCCGCAGTCGGTGCCGGCCCGGCAGCCCTTCGCTATCTGGCGCGGGGTGTTGGCACCGCCGTCGATCGCCTTCTTCACCTGGTCCTCGGTGACCGCATGGCACATGCACACGTACATCGCGGTCTCTCCCGGGAGTGAAGCGGAGTGGATCTTGACTAAGGTCAGCCTTAGTTCACTGAGGCTTACCTTACCCGGCGAAACGGGTACGAAAAAGCCCCTCCGGGCTCGGGGACACCGAATCCGGAGGGGCCTTCGTCACATCGGACGGGCACCGGGCCTACTGGCCGCGGTACATCTCCGCCACCAGGAACGCCAGGTCCAGCGACTGGCTGCGGTTGAGCCGCGGGTCGCAGGCCGTCTCGTAGCGCTGGTGCAGGTCGTCCACCAGGACCTCGTCGCCGCCGCCGACGCACTCGGTGACGTCGTCGCCGGTCAGCTCCACGTGGATGCCGCCCGGGTGGGTGCCGAGCGCGCGGTGCACCTCGAAGAAGCCCTTGACCTCGTCCAGGACGTCGTCGAAGCGGCGGGTCTTGTGCCCGCTGGAGGCCTCGAAGGTGTTGCCGTGCATCGGGTCGCAGATCCACACCGGCCGGGCGCCTGAGGCGGTGACCTTCTCCACCAGGGTGGGCAGGTGCTCGCGGATCTTGCCCGCGCCCATCCGGGTGATGAAGGTCAGGCGGCCGGGCTCGCGCTCCGGGTCCAGCTTCTCGATCAGGGCGAGCGCGTCGTCGACCGAGGTGGTCGGGCCGAGCTTGACGCCGATCGGGTTGCGGATCTTGGAGGCGAACTCGATGTGCGCGTGGTCCAGCTGCCGGGTGCGCTCGCCGATCCACACCATGTGGCCGGAGACGTCGTACAGCTCGCCGGTGCGCGAGTCCACGCGGGTCAGCGCGGTCTCGTAGTCCAGGACCAGCGCCTCGTGCGAGGAGAAGAACTCGACCGCCTTGAACTCCTCCGGCACCACGCCGCAGGCGCTCATGAACGCCAGGGCGTTGTCGATCTCCCGGGCGAGCTGCTCGTAGCGCTGGCCGGCCGGCGAGTTGCGGACGAAGTCCTGGTTCCAGGCGTGCACCTGGCGCAGGTCCGCGTAGCCACCGGTGGTGAAGGCGCGCACCAGGTTGAGCGTCGCGGCGGACGCGTTGTACATCCGCTTCAGGCGCTCGGGGTTCGGGATGCGGGACTCGGGGGTGAACTCGAAGCCGTTCACCGAGTCGCCCCGGTAGACCGGCAGGGTCACGCCGTCGCGGGTCTCGGTCGACTTGGAGCGCGGCTTGGAGTACTGGCCGGCGATGCGGCCGACCTTCACCACCGGCACCGAGGCCGCGTACGTCAGTACGGCGGCCATCTGGAGCAGCGTCTTCAGCTTGTTGCGGATGTGCTCCGCCGAAACGCCGTCGAAGGCCTCGGCACAGTCACCGCCCTGGAGGAGGAAGGCCTCCCCGCGCGCCACGGCTCCGAGCCGGGCGCGCAGCTGGTCGCACTCGCCGGCGAAGACGAGCGGCGGATAGGACGCGAGCTCGGCAAGGGTCTTGCGCAGAGCCTCTTGGTCCGGCCATTCAGGCTGCTGCGCCGCGGGCAGGGACTGCCAGGAGTGGGCAGCCCTCGATGTCTCAGTCGTAGCGGTCACACCGCCAAGGCTACGGGGTGGCAGGAGTGACTCGTGCCTATTGCCCGAGGAATGAGACACATCTCGGACAAAGACGTGATGCCCCTCACCCGCCCCGACGCATCCGCTAGTCTCGAACCATGCACGCGCCCCACAGCCACTCCTGGTGGTGGGCCTCCCCCCAGGGTGGCCCACAACTGGCGCGTTCCTAGACGAACACGACGGCCGCCCCTCGGGGCGGCCGTCGGCGTCTGAGCAGACGGCCCTCCGGGAGCGGACCTTGCACCGCCTCTCACCAGTCCACCCGGAAGGAAGCCGTTCCCGTGACCACCGCTGTCGACCTGCTCGCCCGTCTCACCGGCCCCGATGCCCCCGCGTTCGCCCTGCTGCACCGCCGCACGCCCCGGCTCAGCCCGGACACCGTCGAGGTGCTGCTGGGCACCGTCGACAGCTACGAGCACCTCGCCGACCTGCCCGTACGCAGCGGCCCACCGGCCGGCGGCGGCCCGGTGCACGACCTGCTCGCACTCGTCCCGTACCGCCAGATCCGCGAGCGCGGCTTCGAGGCGCACGACGACGAGACCCCGCTCCAGGCCCTCTCAGTGACCGAGCAGCACGCCCTGCCGTTGGCCGAATTCACCTACGCCCTACCGAAGTTGCCGGTCTCACTTGCCGGTGGCGGGTTCGATGTGGACGACGACGCGTACGCCGCGATCGTCCGCCGGGTGATCCAGGACGAGATCGGGAACGGCGAGGGCGCCAACTTCGTCATCCGGCGCGACTTCCACGCGACGATGGAGGACTTCTCCCCCGAGCTCGCGCTGACGCTCTTCCGGCGGCTGCTGGAGCAGGAGCGCGGCGCGTACTGGACCTTCCTGGTGCACACCGGCGACCGGGTCCTGGTCGGCGCCTCCCCCGAGGTGCACGTCCGGCAGAGCGGCGGCACCGTCGTGATGAACCCGATCTCCGGCACCTACCGCTACCCGGCCGGCGGCTCCGACCTCGACTCGCTGCTCCAGTTCCTGCACGACCCCAAGGAGTTGGAGGAGCTCACCATGGTCGTGGACGAGGAGCTCAAGATGATGTGCACGGTCGGCGACCTCGGCGGCCAGGTGCTCGGGCCCCGGCTCAAGGAGATGGCCCACCTCGCCCACACCGAGTACGAGCTGCGCGGGCGCACCTCGCTGGACGTCCGCGACGTGCTCCGCGAGACGATGTTCGCGGCCACCGTCACGGGCAGCCCGGTCGAGAACGCCACCCGGGTGATCAAGCGCTACGAGCCCACCGGACGCGGCTACTACTCCGGCGCGCTCGCCCTGATCGGCCGCGCCGCCAGCGGCGGGCAGCTGCTGGACTCGCCGATCTGCATCCGCACCGCCGACATCGACCCGGCCACCGGCCGACTGGTCGTCCGGGTCGGCGCCACCCTGGTGCGCCACTCCGTCCCGGAGTCCGAGGTCGCCGAGACCCACGCCAAGGCCGCCGGCGTGCTCACCGCGATCGGCGCCCGGCCCGCGCCCACCCGGCTGCCCCACCCGACCGGGCCCCGGCTCGCCGACGACCACCGGGTGCAGGCCGCCCTGGACTCCCGCCGGGCCGACCTCGCGCCGTTCTGGCTGCGGATGCAGCAGCCGGCCGAGATCACCGAGGCCGAGCCGACCCTGGTCGTGGACGGCGAGGACACCTTCACCTCGATGCTCTCCCACCTGCTCGGCTCGCTCGGCCACCGGGTGACGGTGGCCCGCTACGACGAGCCGGGGCTGCGCGAGCGGGTCGCGGCGCACCGGGGCGCGCTGGTGCTCGGCCCCGGCCCGGGCGACCCGGCGCTCGCCGACGACCCCAAGATGGTGCTGCTGCGGCCGATCGTCGCGGACGCGCTGGCCGCCGTCCGCTCCGGCGCCCGCACCTCGCCGCTGCTCGCGGTCTGCCTGAGCCACCAGCTGCTGGCCGCCGAACTCGGGCTCCCGCTGGGCCGCAAGGCCGTCCCGTACCAGGGGGCGCAGGAGCGCATCGACCTGTTCGGCGCCAAGCGCACGGTCGGCTTCTACAACACCTTCACCGCGCGCTGCTCGGAGGCCGACGCGGCGCGGCTCCTCGGCGAGGGCGTCGAGGTCTCCCGGGACGCCGCCACCGGCGACGTGCACGCGCTGCGCGGGCACGGCTTCGCGGGGCTCCAGTTCCACCCGGAGTCGGTGCTCACCCGTGACGGGGTCGGCATCGTGGCGGGCCTGCTGCGCGAGGCGACGGCCGCGCTGCGCTGAGCCGGCGGCGCGGCCCCGGGCGGATGTGCCC
>NZ_JBHVEU010000118.1:0-20722 GCF_042802075.1 Kitasatospora sp. NPDC057518 | reverse complement strand
CGTCCACCCTACGGGGTGAACGGCGGGGCACCGGTCAGGCGTGCGCTACCGGGAGCGCTCAGCCCTCGTGGCGGAAGCGCGGGAAGGCGCCGCGGCCGGCGTACTCGGCGGCGTCGTCGAGGATCTCCTCGATGCGCAGCAGCTGGTTGTACTTGGCGACGCGCTCGGAGCGGGCCGGGGCACCGGTCTTGATCTGGCCGCAGTTGGTGGCGACGGCCAGGTCGGCGATGGTGACGTCCTCGGTCTCGCCGGAGCGGTGCGACATCATGCAGCGGTAGCCGTTGCGCTGGGCCAGCTCGACGGCGTCCAGGGTCTCGGTCAGCGAACCGATCTGGTTCACCTTCACCAGCAGCGCGTTGGCGGTGCCGGTCTCGATGCCGCGGGCCAGACGGGCCGGGTTGGTGACGAACAGGTCGTCGCCGACCAGCTGGACCTTGTCGCCCAGCTTGTCGGTCATGGCCTTCCAGCCGGCCCAGTCCGACTCGTCCAGCGGGTCCTCGATGGAGACCAGCGGGTAGGCGGCGACCAGCTCGGCGTAGTACTCGATGAGCTCGGCGGCGGTGAGGTCCTTGCCCTCGAACCGGTAGGCGCCGTCCTCGTAGAACTCGGAGGAGGCGACGTCCAGGGCCAGCGCGACGTCACGGCCGGGCACGTAGCCGGCCTTCTCGATGGCCTCGACGATGAGGTCCAGGGCCTCGCGGTTGGAGTCCAGGTTCGGGGCGAAGCCGCCCTCGTCGCCCAGACCGGTGGACAGGCCGCGCTCCTTCAGCACGCCCTTGAGCGTGTGGTAGACCTCGACGCCCCAGCGGACGGCCTCGGAGAAGGACTCCGCGCCGATCGGGGCGATCATGAACTCCTGGATGTCGACGTTGGAGTCCGCGTGCGACCCGCCGTTGAGGATGTTCATCATCGGGACCGGCAGGACGTGCGCGTTCGGGCCGCCCAGGTAGCGGAACAGCGGCAGGTCGCTGGCCTCGGAGGCGGCGTGCGCGACGGCCAGCGAGACGCCCAGGATGGCGTTGGCGCCGAGCGAGGACTTGTCCGGGGTGGCGTCCAGGTCCAGCATGGCCTGGTCGATCAGGCGCTGCTCGGTGGCGTCGTAGCCGACCAGCTCCGGGCCGATCTGCTCGATGACGGCCAGGACGGCCTTCTCGACGCCCTTGCCGAAGTAGCGGTTCTTGTCGCCGTCGCGCAGCTCCAGCGCCTCGAAGGCACCGGTGGAGGCACCCGACGGGACAGCGGCACGACCCGTGCTGCCGTCGTCGAGGCCGACCTCGACCTCGACCGTGGGGTTGCCGCGGGAGTCGAGGATCTCACGGGCTACGACGACATCGATGGACGGCACGAGGCATCTCCTTGCGAGAGCAGGGTCCGGTCTGACGGTGGTGCTGCCAGCAGGACGATTGCGGAGTCGTTACGACCAGAGCCTAACCGCCCGGGCTGCCGTGGCCGCGTCGGCCTCGGTCCCGTCTCACCGTGTGGCCCTGCTACCCACCGGTAGTTCACCTGCTTGTCCCAGCTTGTCCCACCGGAGCGGGCGAATGCGGACGAAGGGGACCGGTAGGACCGGCCCCCTTCGGACGGCGGGGTGGAGCGGCGTCGGCGCCGAGCGCTCCGGCGCGGTGGCGGGCGCCCCCGGCGGGCACCCCGGTCTCGGGGTGCTGCCGGCCGCGGGCACTCCCGGCGTCGGGCGGGGCGGCTCAGCCGAGGTGCAGGACCTGGCCGGGCATGATCAGGTTCGGGTCGCCGCCGACGGTGGAGTGGTTCTGCTCGTACAGCGCGCTCCAGCCGCCGGACACGCCCTGGGCGGCGGCGATGGTCGACAGGGTGTCACCGGCACGGACGGTGTAGTCGTGGCCGGCGGCCTGCGGGGCCTGCTGCGCGGCGCGCGGGGCGTACTGCGGCTGGGCGGCGGCCTGGCCGGCGTACTGCTGGTAGACGCTCTGGTGGCTGGTCCAGTACCAGCCACCGTTGTTCTGGTACCAGTACACCTTGGCGTCGGCGTCCCAGCCGGCCTTGCCGGAGAAGCCCGGGGTCTGCGGCTGCGCCTGCTGCTGCGGGGCGACCTGCTGGACCGGCTGCGCGGCGGGCTTCTGGGCCGGCTTCTGGGCGGCGGGCTTCTGCGCGACCGGCTTCTCGGCGGGCTTGGCGGCGGGCTTCGGGGCCTGCTGCTTGGGGGCGGACTGCGGCTTGGCGTCCGAGGAGGTGTCGACCGAGGCCGGGGCACCGCCCTTGGTCAGACCGGCCTTCTGGGAGCAGACCGGCCAGGCGCCCGGACCCTGCGAGGCCAGCACCTTCTCGGCGACCGAGATCTGCTGGGCCTTGCTGGCCTGGTTGGCCTGCGCCGCGTAGGCGGTGCCGCCGTACGCCTTCCAGGTGCTGGACGTGAACTGGAGGCCGCCGTAGAAGCCGTTGCCGGTGTTGATGCTCCAGTTGCCGCCGCTCTCGCACTGGGCGACGGAGTCCCAGGTGGAGGCCGGGGCGGCGGAGGCGCCGGTGGCGGTGAGGAGCGGCATCGCGAGTCCGACGCCGGCCACACCGGCGACGGCGATGGCCTTCTCGGCCTGGGTGCGACGACGGTGACGGCCAGTTCCAACGAACAGCATGAAGAGGTCCCTCTCCGTACGCCTGCGAGGTGAGCTGTCGGGTTCGGACCGGGAGGTGGCCCGGCCGCCGTACGCGGAAACGATTCCGCTCGGGCGGCTTCACCCCAAGCCGTGGGGAGACGGCAACAAACCTGGTTCCCCCGCCCCTGCCCAGGGTTCTGGTCGGTTTCCCGTGACGCGGCGGGCAGGATTCGGCGTTCCGCGTACGAGGTCCGCAGCTGCGAACTCCAGGGAGAGTAGACAGATCATCAGACCAATCACAAGCTCATATCACCGATATCACACAACAATTACGGCCCGTGTCCGATCGCCTACCAACAGCGGCGTTATGTCCGGATTGATGGGTGTTCACACCCCCGTCGGCGGGCGATCGGCGACCTCCCGTCAGCGTGATCTCAGCAGGTCGGAGGCGTCGAAGAGGCATCCGGAACGGGGTGCGGAGGGGCGTGCGGGGAACGGCTCTCCGGACTGAATTCCACCGGGAGTTCGCGCAGGCCACGCATGATCAGACCACCCCGCCAGCGCAGATTCTCCGGGCTTTCCGCGAGCCGCAGATCGGGCAGCCGGGAAAGCAGCGTGGCCAGCGCGGCACGCCCTTCGAGCCGCGCCAGCGGAGCGCCGATGCAGTAGTGGATGCCGTGCCCGAAGCCCAGGTGGGGGTTGTCCTTCCGGGCCAGGTCCAGGGTGTTCTCCGCCGCGAACCGGGCCGGGTCGCGGTCCGCCGCGGCCAGCACCACCAGCACCGGGTCGCCGACCGGGATGTCCACCCCGCCGATGGTCAGCGGACGGGTCGCGAACCGCCAGGTCGCCAGCTCCACCGGCCCGTCGTAGCGCAGGAGTTCCTCGATCCCGGTCTCCAGCAGCGCGCTCTCCCCGCGCACCACCGACTCCTGCAGCAGCCGGCGCTGCTCCGGATTGCGCAGCAGCGCGTAGGTGCCGTTGCCGATCAGGTTCACGGTGGTCTCGAAACCCGCGAACAGGAGGATGAAGGCCATCGCCGCGGCCTCGTTCTCGGTCAGGTGCTCACCGTGGTCGCCGGCCCGGATCAGGCCCGAGATCAGGTCGTCCCCGAGGTCCGCCCGCTTGCGGTGGATCAGCTCCAGCAGGTACGCCCGCATCCGCTTCACCGCCCGCCCCACGCCGCCGCGTTGGCCCCCGCCGTGGCGGATCATCATCCCGGCCCAGTCGCGGAAGTCGTCCTGGTCCTCGGCCGGCACCCCGAGCATGTCGCAGATCGCGTAGATGGGGAGCGGGAAGGCGAACTCGTGGATCAGGTCCGCCGAACCGCGCTGCGCGAAGCCGTCGATCAACCGGTCGGTGAGCTGCTGCACCCGCGGCTCGAACTCGGCCACCCGGCGCGGGGTGAACGCCTTCGACACCAGCCGGCGCAACCGGGTGTGGTCCGGCGGGTCGATGTTCAGCAGGTGGGTCATCAGGTCCGCCTGCCGCTCCCCCGGGATGCCCACCCGGCCGGTGCGGTGCGCCTGCCCGCTGTGGTGCGCCGGGTTCTTCGACAGCCGGCTGTCCGCGAGCGCCTGCCGGGCGTCCGCGTACCTGGTCACCAGCCAGGCCTCCACCCCGCTCGGCAGGGTGGTGCGGTGCACCGGGGAGTGCTCGCGCAACCAGGCGTAGGCGGGGTACGGGTCGGCGGCGAACTCCCAGGTGAACAGCTGCGGGGCGGGGGCGTCGGACGACGGGGCGGCGGGCCGGGCGGGGACGGGCTGAGCTGGCATGGACCGACCGTATCCGGTGCGACGGGCCCGCCCTCCCTCCGGCGGGGCGCCGCTTCCCCGCCACTCCTCCGCCGCGCTTCCGCGACCGGACGCGTCGGGCGCGCCAACACTCCGTGGCCGGTCCGTGGCCGTTCCGTGGACAGCTCTTGGCCGACTCTTGGCCGCGGGGCGGGCGTGAGCCTGGTCACCTGAGGGGTAATCCCTGTTGCGGAGGGTCAGGACGTGCCTACGATCCTCCGCAGTACGCGTGGGCGCCGGTGCGGTGTCGCCCACAGGGAGGAGCAGACCATGCGGGTCAGCGGGTCAGTCGTCGTCATCGCGGTCCTCGACGGCGGGTCGGGCGCGGGCCTCGCCCGCCGGTTCGCCGCCGCCGGCACCGCCGGAATGCTCATCGCCGACCAGTACGCCGGCATCGCCGAGGACCTCGCCGCCGAACTCGACCGGCCGGGCTGCCCCGTCGTCGGCGTCTGCGGCGACATCCGCCGCCCCAGCGACGTCGCCGCCCTCGTGGACACCGCCGAGAAGCACCTCGGGCCGATCGACCTGTTCGCCGTGGCCGGCCCCGACGGCGAGCGGATCATCTCGCTGGCGGACCTGCCCGACCACCTCGACCTGGAGCGGCTCGCCGAACTCGTCCTCCTCGTCGGCGAGGCCATCGGCGAACTCGTCCCGCCGCAGCGGCGCCCCGAGCGCACCGCCACGGCGGCCTGAGCGCCTACTCCCCGACCGGACCGAGGCCCTCGGCCGAGCGCACCGCGTCCCGGTAACCGCGCGCGGCCGACCGCAGCGCGGCGTCCACGTCCACCCCCGCGTCGTGCGCCCGCTGCACCACCGCGAGCAGCAGCCGGCCCGCCGAATCAGCCGTCAGCTCGGCCGGCAGCCCGTACGCCTCGTCCGGCACCCCCGTGAAACCCGCCCGGCGCACCCGCGACACCAGCTTCGCCGCGTACGCCAGCGAGGGCAGCCCGGCCGGCACGCCGTCCAGCACCGACTCGCGGTCCGCCTTCTCGGCCGCCTTCAGCTGCTCCCAGTTCGCCTCCGCCTCGGTGACGCCCTCGACCTCCACGTTCCCGAACACGTGCGGGTGCCGGTACATCAGCTTCTCGACGATGTCCCCGGCCACGTCGTCGACGGTGAACGGCTCCGTCGGGTGGTCCTCGGCGATCCGGGAGTGGAAGAACACCTGGAACAGGACGTCGCCCAGCTCCTCGCGCAGCGTCTCCCGGTCCCCCGCCTCGATCGCCTCGACCAGCTCGTACGCCTCCTCGACCAGGTACTTCACCAGGCTCTCGTGCGTCTGCTCGGCGTCCCAGGGGCAACCGCCCGGGGAGCGCAGCCGGTCCATCACCGTCACCAGGTCCAGCAGCCGCGACCCCGGCAGGTCGTACGAGCCGGGCAGCACCTCGATCTCCGGCACCTCGCCGGCGTGCTCCACCGCCAGCCGCGCCAGCGCGTCGGTCAGCCCCGGGTCCCCGTCCGGGCTGCCCAGCCACACCGTCGGCCCGGCCCCCGCGGGCTGCCCCGTCAGCAGCCGCGCCAACGCGGGCGCCGACCCGGCCGGCACCGCCTCCACGACCACCCCGGCCTGCCGCACCGCCGCCACCTGCGGATGCCCCTCGTCCCCCACCAGCACCCGCCCCGCCGACCGCAACGCCTCCCACGCCGGCCACGCCAGCAGGCCGGGAGCCACCCGGTGGGTGGTGGTCAGCAGGATCAACTTCGCGCCCGGAGTCTCCGTCGGCACAGCATTCGTCGTCACCCCCCGAACCTACCCCCGTACCCCACCCCGGGCCGGACCGGGAAGCCACCACCCCGCTGTCCCCACCCCGCCCGCACGAGCACGGGAAGTCGACCCGGCCGACTTCCCACTCCCCCGCACCGGCCAGACCACCATCCCCGAGGCCCCCACGCACACACGCGAGCACAGGAAGTCGACCCAGCCGACTTCCCACTCCCGCACCCCTGGCCCCGGCTCCTCAGCCCCCGGCCGGACCGCCAACCCCGAGACCCCCACTACGCCCGCATGAGCGCAGGAAGTCGACCCCGCCGACTCCCCACCCCCGCACCCCCACCCCGCGCCGGGAGGCGCCGCCCAGGGAAACACCACACCCACACGGTCGTCCGGCGGCCAGTGAGCCAGAGCCGCAACCAGCCACGACGGACGCCGTCCAGGGCAGCGCGGGAAGCCGCCGCCCCGCTGGCCTCCCCTGCCCCTCCTGCCGTCCCCCACCACGCCCGTACAAGCACAGGAAGTCGACCCCGCCGACTTCCCACGCCCGCACCCCCGCCCCGCGCCGAGCGGCGCCCGCCCAGGGAAACACCACATCCACACGGTCGTCCGGCGGCCAGTGAGCCAGAGCCGCAACCGGCGACGGACGACGGCGCCCAGGAGGGGCAGGCGCCAGGTGCTGTCGTGGCGCTTGCCGCCGGCTGGCGTGACAGCCGACAGCATGCGCCAGCCACCTGCCGTCACACGGCGCCTCGAACCCGGCCCGGCGCAGCCGACGGACTCAGCCGCCTTGCAGTCACCGTGACGGCCCCAACAGCGCGGAGCCACCTCCCGGCATGACAGCCGACGGCACGCCCCGGCCGCCAACCGTCACACGGCGCTCCGGATTCGAACCGGTGCAGCCGACCGGACCCGACCCCCGTGCGGGCCATCGCGACGAACCCAACGATGCGAGCCGCCGGTCGGCATGACGCTCCTGACCACCAGCCGCCGCATGCCGCTCCGAGCCCCGCACGGCACGGCGCGGCACGGCCGACCGGACCCGCTCCCGTTGCGGGCCGTCAGATGCGAGCCGTCGATCGCCGCCCGCGACCGGTCCACGTCACGGCACGGTGCTGCCCGGTCGACGGCAGCTGAGGCGGCCGCTCCCCCGTCCCAGTGCGTGCCAGTCCCGAAGCCGCACTCCTGCGGCAGACGGCTCCGGTCGTCCAACGGCGGGCGGCCGGATCCATGGAGCCGCCGCTGCCGCACCGGCAGCGGCGGCTCGGTCCTGCCCCACAGGTCGTCCGGCACCGACCACGGCGGTCCCCTCCCCTTGCCTGCCCGATGCCCCGCTCGCTCAGCGGCGGGTGCCAGGGGCGGCGGTGAGAGTACGGGTGAAGCGGTCCCCTCCCCACAGCCCGCCCGACACCCCGCCCTCTCAGCGGCGGGATGGGAGCCAGGGGGCGGCGGTGAGGGTGAGGGTGGAACGGTCGCCTCTCCACGGCCCACCTGACGAGCCGCTCCCTCAGTGGCGGGGCGGGAGCCAGGGGTGGCGGTCGGGGTGAGGGTGGCGCGGTCTCCTCCCCTTGCCTGCCCGATGCCCCGCTCGCTCAGCGGCGGGGTGGGGGCCGGGGAGTGGCGGTGAGAGTGAGGACGAAGCAGTCCCCTCCCCACAGCCCACCCGACGCCGCGCCCCCTCAGAGACGGGGCGCGGTCCAGGAAGCGGCGGTGAAAGTGAGGGTGAAGCGGTCCCCACCCCACGGCCCGCCCGACGAGCCACCGCCTCGGCGGGATGGGAGCCAGGAGGTGGCGGTGGGGGTGAGGGCGAAGCGGTCTCCTCCCACACGGCCCGCCCGACGAGCCACCGCCTCAGGGGCGGGGTGGGGGCCAGGGGGTGGCGGTGGGGGTGAGGGTGGAGAGGGATTGGCGGAGGCGGCGGACGGTGGGGTGGTGGGGGCCGTCGCGGCGTTCGCGTTCGAGGAGGAGGGGGAGGAGCCATTGCCAGGCGTTCTGGGGGTCTCCGGTGGCGGCGAGGTGGAGGCCGATGCGTTCGCGGAGGTCGTAGCCGCGCTCGGGGTCGGTGTCGAGGCCGGATTCGAGCCGGGCGGTGTGGGCGGTGAGGAGGGCCTGGTACTCGGCGAGGGCTTCGGGGCCGTGGCCGAGCCGGTCGAGGCAGATCGCGGCGCGGTAGCGGTGGTCGAGGCCCTGGGGGCCGTGCGGGCCGCCGTCGGCGGTGGCGGCGAGGCGGCGGTACTCGGGGAGGGCCTGCTGGGGGTGGCCCTCGTGCAGGAGGGTGCGGGCGTAGATGCTGCGGATGGTGCGCACCAGGGGCGCGGCGTCGCCGAGTTCGGCCTCGGCCCGGGGCAGCAGGCGGGCGGCGAAGCCTAGTACCTCGGTGTGGCGGCCGGCGTCGACCAGGTCGGAGAGCCGGGCGCACTCGGCGCCGAGGTCCGGGCCCGCGGGAACCGGGGGTGGGGTCGGAGGGGTCGAAGGCGCGGGCGGGATGAGGAAGGGTCGTGGCTCGGAGCGGACCACCGACGGCGGGGCGGCCGGGGCAACCGGCGCGGCAGCCTCGGCCGGCGGCTGCGGCTGGTGCGGGTAGCGGAAGGGCCGGGCCGGGTCCGGCAGCGGGGTGTAGCGGGGTTGCGGGGCGCCGTCGGCCGGGGGCAGCAGCGGAAGCAGCCGCGCATAGACGGTCCGGGCGTCGGCCGGGCGGTCGGCGGGCTGCTTGGCGAGCAGGTCGAGCACCAGCTGTTCCAGCGGCTGCGGCACCTCGGGGCGCAACTCCCGCAGCGGGACGGGCGGTTCGTCGACGTGCCGGCGCAGGACGCCGAGCGCGGTGGGAGCCCGGAACGGCTCCTCCCCGGCCAGCATCTCGTGCAGCAGGCAGCCGAGCGCGTAGAGGTCGCTGCGCGGGTCGGTGGTGGCGGCGAGGGCCTGTTCGGGGGCCATGTAGGAGGGGCTGCCGACGGGCACGCCGGTGAGGGTGAGCCGGGTGGTCTCGGTGTCGAGGGCGGTGGCGATTCCGAGGTCGAGCAGGACGGTGCGGCCGTCCTCGCGGACCATGACGTTGCTCGGCTTGAGGTCGCGGTGGACCACCGGGATGGCGTGGACGGCGGCCAGCGCGGTGCACAGCTGCGCGGCGACGGCCGCCGCGCGCTCGATCGGGAAGGGCGCGTCCTCGGCGATGAGGTCGGCCAGGCTGACGCCGGGGATGCGCTGCATGACGAGGTAGAGCTCGCCCTCGTCCTCGCCCGCGTCGAAGACGGTGACCAGCCCGGGGTGGTCGAGCGCGGCCGTGACCCGGCACTCGCGCAGGAAGCGGCGGCGCAACTCGTCACCGTGGCGGGCCCGTTCGCCGCCGGAGCCGGTCCCGCCGGGGACCAGGTGCTCGGGGCGGAGCAGCTTGACCGCGACCGGACGGTACAGCCGTTCGTCCTGGCCGGCCCAGACCTGGCCCATGCCGCCGTGGCCGATCTTCTCGGTGAGCCGGTAACGGCCGGCGATCAGCCGGGTGGCGGTCACGGCCGGTCCTCGCGGGCCTGGCGGCGCAGCAACTCGCCCAGCTCGCGCAGGTCGTGAGAGGTCTCGGGGGCCGGGGCCACCGGACCCTGGGCGGCGGGAGCGGGCACGCCGTACCCCGGTACGGTCGCCGCGTACGGCGATACGTCGGGCACCGCGTACGGCGAAACGGCCAGCGGCACGCCCGGCGGTACGGCCTGCGGCGCCGGCCGCCCGGCCAGCCAGACCGCGCGGCTGTCCATCACCAGGAAGTGCGCCGTCGGCAGGAGCCAGAGCACGGCCAGGGTGATCGAGCCGGTGGTGTCGGCGGCCGGGTTCTTCAGGGTGCCCGCGATCCCGGCGGAGACGATCATGGTGAGCAGCAGCGCGCAGAACACCGCAGCGCCGAGGATGTCGTACGCCCGCCGGCGCCGGACCGCCAGCAGCAGCGAGGGGATGGCCCCGAGCAGGCCGAAGGTGAGCAGCGGGGCCAGCGCGCAGAGCACCCGCGCGACCACCCCGAACCGCCCGGGTACCGGAGCCTGTCCGGCCACCGCCACCGGCCGGGGCAGCCCACCCGGCAGTCCGCCCGGCACCGTGCCCGGCGCGTACCCCGGCCCCGGCCCCGGCCCGTACGGCGTTCCGCCGGGCGGCGGTCCGAACTGCCCGGGGTACTGCCCTGACATGCGCGCTCCTGAGCTGGTGAGGACCGGCACCGACGGACGGTGCGAACGGCTGCGCCCACCGTACCGCCAGGCCCGGTCGCCCCGGAGGGCTTCCGTCCGCCTGCTGCCGCATCGGTATCACGCCGGTACCGCGCCGGTACTGAGCCGTGGTCACCTCCGGAACGGACCCCGCCCCACCTGGGGACACCGCCGCCCACCGGAGCGGGGCGCGACGCCGACCCGAGGACGGGCCCCGGGGCGGGACCGGTCGTCCACGCCGGAGCCGCACGCCGCCTCGGGGTGCGTGCACCGCTGGGAGATGTGCCCTACTCCGGCGGCGCCAGGGCGCCGGTCGCCAGGGCGTCGGTGGCGGCCCGGGTGAGGCCGCGGCCGAGGGCGGCGGCCTGGGTGAGGGCGGCGTCGAAGGCGGCGAGGCGGGCGAAGGCGGTGCCGAGGCGGTGCTGGGCGGGGAGGGGGAGGCGGGGCAGTTCGACGCGGCGGATGTCGAGGCGGGCGGTGGTGGTGGCGTGGCTGGCGGCGCGTCGGGTGCCGGCGGTGGAGCGGAACTGGCCGGCCAGGAACTCGGGGTCCAGGGCGGCGGGGTCGGGCCGCAGGAGGTGGAGTTGGCGGCCGAGGGCGGCGCCGACCAGCGGGCCCTCGGCGGGGACGACCCGGGCGGTGCCGCCGCCGAGGGCGGGGACCAGGACGTCGCCGGGGCGGGTACGGACGTCCCCGGCCGGGCCGGGGCCGGTGGCGAGGACGGCGCTGGGGGCGGCTCCGGTGGCGAGGTCCTGGTCGGTGACGACGGGGGTGCCGCCCGAACCGGCCGGCCGGGTGGCGGCGCCGGTGCCGGAGGAGTACACCTCCAGCGCGCCGCCGCGGACCAGCTCGCCGATGGTGACCACCCCGACGGGCGCGGCACCGGACGCGCCGTCGGTCGCGGCGCCCGGCCGCGGCAGCAGCGTGACCGGGTCGGGCAGGTCGGCCAGCAGTTCGGCGAGCCGGCCGCCGAGGTGGGAGAGTTCGGCCGCGCCGCCGAGCGGGGCGGCGGGCGGGACGTGCCGGGCCGGGGAGAGGTCGGTCTCGTCGTCGAGCAGGTCGATGGCGGCCATCACCCGGTGGACGCCGGGGCGGTCGGCGGGGACGGGCAGGCCCTCGCGCGCGGCGAGGTCGAAGCCGCGCCAGGCGTCCAGGACGGTGCGGCGCAGCCCGGTCCAGTCGACCTTGTCCCGGCCCCCCTCGGCGGCCTGCGCCCCGGCGGCCCCGCCCGGTCCGGTAGGTGCCGGGCCGGAGGCCGACGCCCCGGCGTCCAGCATCAGCACCTGGCGGAAGTCGCTCCCCGGCAGGGGCGCGCGCAGCACCCACAGGTGCAGCGGGACGCCGTACGGCGGGGCGGCGCCGGCCGGCAGCGCGATGACGGCCCGCAGCGCGCCGGAGCGGAGCAGTTCGGCCCGGATGCGGCGGCCGGCCCGGCGGGCGGCGACGGTCGGCGGGAGCAGCAGCGCGGCGAGGCCGCCGGGGCGGGTGTGGGCGAGGCAGTGCAGCACCCAGGCGAGTTCGGACTCGCCGCGCGGCGGGACGAGCCCGCCGGGCCAGCGGGTGTCGTACTGCAGCTCGTCGTGGCCCCAGTCGCGCTCGTTGTACGGGGGCTGGCAGAGCACCGCCTCGAAGGTGTCGCCGGGGAAGCCGTCGGCGCGCAGGGCGTCGCCGGCCCGCAGGTCGAGCGGCAGCGGGCCGGGCTCGTCGGCGGGGGTGTGCAGGGCGATCCGGAGCCGGGCGAGGGCGGCGGCGACCGGGTCGGCGTCCTGGCCGTAGCGGCCGGTGGTCGGCGGGTGGGCGAGCAGGACGGAGCCGAGGCCGACGGCCGGGTCGAGCACGGTGGCGGGGACGCCGGCGACGGCGGCGAGCAGCTCGGCGGCCTCCGGCGGGGTGGGGCTGAGCTGGCGGGTGTTGGCCTCGGCGTACCGGGTGAGCAGCTGCTCGTACGCGCCGACCGGGCCGGCCTGGGCGGCGAGTTCGGCGAGCAGCCGGGCGAGGTCCAGCTGGGTGCTGCCGAGCAGGCCGGGGAGGCCGAGGGTGCGGGCGCCGTCCGGGCCGAAGGCGTGCACGGCGGTGCCGGCGACGGCCCGGGGCAGTGCGAGGGCGAGCCGGGTGTCGGGCCGGTCGGCGAGTTCGGCCCACTGTCCGGGCTCGCGGTGCAGCAGCAGGAGCAGGGCGCCCGCCTCGACCAGCGGGGCGGCGGGGTGGCCGGCCGGGTCGCGGAGGGTGTCGACGAGCTGCCAGACCCGCTCCAGCAGCGGGAGTTCGGCGATCTTGCCCTGGGCGCGCAGCCAGGACTCGACCTCGGCGAGCGCGAAGGCCGGGCTGGCGTCGGTGCCGCCGACCGGGCGCGGGAAGTCGGGGTGGCGGCGGCGCCAGTTGCTGACCGCGGCCCGGCCGACGCCGGCCAGCCGGGCGATCTCGGCGGCGGTCACTTCGGGACGGTCCGGCACGGGGGCTCCTTCGGTGGGGGCTGCGACCGCACTGCGGGCGGGGGCTGGGCGCCGGGCCGGGGGTGGGCGGCTCGGGGCTGTGACCGCACAGCATAGCGACGGGCCCCTCGATCCCAGTTCACATGTGAACAGAGCCCTTTTGTGAAATCGAATTGACATGGTTCACGCCCGAGTGGTGTGATCTCTCCGTCGCCACCGAACGGGGGCGGCGCCAGGAAGACCACCGATCACCGGGAGAACACCCATGTCCGCGACCCCCCGCCGCCGCACCGCCTCCCTGCTGCTGGGCGCCGCCCTGATCACGCTCACCGCGACGGCGTGCAACTCCACCGGCGGCCCGTCCGTCGCCACCGAGCCCAAGCAGAGCGCCGCCGCGAGCGCGCCCGCCGGCGGCGGCAAGCCGGCCGACGCCCCCAAGGTGGCGCAGGTCGGCGACACCATCCCGCTCAAGGGCAACGACCCGGCCGATACCGCCGAGGTGACGCTGGTGAAGGTGGTCGACAACGCCGAGGCCGACAACGAGTACGTCCACCCGGCCGACGGCAAACGCTTCGTCGCGGTCCAGTTCCGGATCAAGGCCAGCGGCAAGAAGGCCTACAGCGACGCCCCGGGCAACGGCGCCAAGGTGCTGGACGCCCAGGGCCAGGCCTTCGGCACCACGGTCGCCGACACCAAGGCCGGCCCGAGCTTCCAGGTCCCGGCCACCATCGCCCCCGGCGAGAGCGCCCTCGGCTTCGTCACCTTCGAGGTCCCGAAGGACGTCAAGCTCGACAAGGCCCAGTTCGGCCTGGACAGCGGCTTCGCCCCGCAGACCGGCCAGTGGAAGATCGGCTGACAGCCCTGTTCACAGCCGCAGCCCCGCCCCGCTCAGGCGGACGGACAGGCAGGCGGACAGACACAAAACGGCGGCCCCGGGCAGAGCCCGAGACCGCCGTGGACCACCCGAGGGGCGGACGCTACTTCTTCGCCCCCGCCAGGTCGTCGAACATCGCCGACAGGAACTCGCTGCACCAGCCCAGCAGCTCCCGCCCGACCAGCGGCTTGCCGCCGATCCGCCCGGTGCTCGGGCGCGGCACCAGCAGCTGCTGGGCCGCCGCCTTCACCTGGCTGCGCGGGTAGAGCCGGTTCAGCCGCAGCTGCTGGGACTCCCGCAGCTCCACCGGCCCGAAGCGCACGTTGGAGCCCTGGAGGGTGATGTCCGAGATCCCGCACCGCCGGGCGTACAGCCGCAGCGCCGCGACCAGCAGCAGGTTCTCCACCGGCTCGGGCAGCTTGCCGTAGCGGTCCACCAGCTCGTCCCGGACCTGCTGGATGTCCTCCTCCGAGTTGACCGCGGCGATCGAGCGGTACGCCTGCAGCCGCAGCCGCTCGCCGGGCGCGTAGTCGTGCGGCACGTGGGCGTCGACCGGCAGCTCGATCTTCACCTCCAGCGGCTCCTCCTCCGCCTCCCCGCCGCCGGCCAGCGACTCGCGGAACTCCGCCACCGCCTCGCCGACCATCCGCATGTAGAGGTCGAAGCCGACGCCCGCGATGTGCCCGGACTGCTCGCCGCCGAGCAGGTTGCCCGCGCCGCGGATCTCCAGGTCCTTCATCGCGACGTACATGCCCGCGCCCATCTCGGTGTGCTGGGCGATGGTGGCCAGCCGCTCGTGCGCGGTCTCGGTGAGCGGCTTCTCCGGCGGGTACAGCATGTACGCGTAGCCGCGCTCGCGGCCTCGGCCGACCCGGCCGCGCAGCTGGTGCAGCTGGGAGAGGCCGAAGGTGTCGCCGCGCTCCACGATCAGGGTGTTGGCGTTGGAGATGTCGATGCCGGACTCCACGATCGTGGTCGACACCAGGACGTCGAACTCCTTCTCCCAGAAGTCGACGACGACCTTCTCCAGCTGGGTCTCCCCCATCTGCCCGTGCGCGGTGGCGATCCGCGCCTCGGGCACCAGGTCCTTCAGCCGGGCGGCCGCCTTGTCGATCGACTCCACCCGGTTGTGGATGTAGAACACCTGGCCCTCGCGCAGGAGTTCACGCCGGATCGCGGCCGAGATCTGCTTCTCGTCGTACGGCCCGACGAAGGTCAGCACCGGGTGCCGCTCCTCCGGCGGGGTGGTGATGGTGGACATCTCGCGGATGCCGGTGACCGCCATCTCCAGGGTGCGCGGGATCGGGGTCGCGGACATGGTGAGCACGTCCACGTTGGCGCGCAGCTTCTTCAGCTGCTCCTTGTGCTCGACGCCGAAGCGCTGCTCCTCGTCCACGATGACCAGGCCGAGGTCCTTGAACCTGGTCTCGGAGGAGAACAGCCGGTGGGTGCCGATGACGACGTCCACCGAGCCCTCGAACAGCCCCTCCAGGACGGCCTTGGCCTCGCTGTCGGTCTGGAAGCGGGACAGCGCCTTCACCGTCACCGGGAAGTTGGCGTAGCGCTCGGCGAAGGTCGAGAAGTGCTGCTGCACCAGCAGCGTGGTCGGCACCAGCACCGCCACCTGCTTGCCGTCCTGCACGGCCTTGAACGCGGCCCGCACCGCGATCTCGGTCTTGCCGTAGCCGACGTCGCCGCAGATCAGCCGGTCCATCGGGACGGACTTCTCCATGTCGGACTTGACCTCGGCGATGGTGGTCAGCTGGTCGGGCGTCTCCGCGTACGGGAAGGCGTCCTCCAGCTCGCGCTGCCACGGGGTGTCCGGGCCGAAGGTGTGGCCGGGGGCGGCCATCCGGGCCGAGTACAGCTTGATCAGGTCGGCGGCGATCTCCTTGACCGCCTTCTTGGCCCGCTGCTTGGTCTTCGCCCAGTCCGCGCCGCCGAGCCGGTGCAGCGTCGGGGCCTCGCCGCCGACGTACTTGGTGACCTGGTCGAGCTGGTCGGTCGGCACGAACAGCCGGTCGCCGGGGTGGCCGCGCTTGGCCGGGGCGTACTCCAGCACCAGGTACTCGCGGGTGGCACCCTGGACGGTGCGCTGCACCATCTCGACGTACTTGCCGACGCCGTGCGCCTCGTGGACGACGTAGTCGCCGGCCACCAGCGCCAGCGGGTCGATCGCGTTGCGGCGGCGCGAGGGCATCCGGCGCATGTCCTTGGTGGAGGACTTCTGACCGGACAGGTCGGTCTCGGTGATGACCGTGAGCTTCAGGTCCTCGTCGACGAAGCCGTGCTCGATCGAGCCGCAGGAGACGTGGACGACGTCCCGGGTGGGCGCCTCGGCGAGGTCGGCGACCAGGCGGGCCGGGATGCCCTCGTTGCCCAGCACCTCGGCGAGCCGGGAGGCCGGGCCGTGGCCCTCGGTCACCATGACGACCCGCCAGTCGGCGGCCAGCCGCTCCTTGGCGTCGGCGATCGCCCGGGCGGTGTCGCCCCGGTAGGCCTCGACGGCGTGCATGCCGAGGGTCAGCGTGTTGGCGTCGAACTCCAGGATGCCGTCGACGGTCGACTCGCTGGTCGCGAACGGGCTGACCGACCACCAGGGCAGTCCGATCTCGGTGGCGTGCTCGCGCACCTCGGCGAGCGAGCGCAGCGAGGCGGCGGAGACGTCGATGGCCTCCAGGTCGATCGGCCGGTCCCCGCCCGCCGCGGCCGCGACCCAGGACGCGTGCAGGAACTCCTGGCTGGTCGCGACCAGGTCGGCGGCCCGGGTGCGGACGCGCTCCGGGTCGCAGACCACCGTGACGGAGCCGAGCGGCAGCACGTCCAGCAGCAGCTCCATGTCGTCCACCAGCACCGGCGCCAGCGACTCCATGCCCTCGACCGCGATCCCCTCGGCGATCCGGTCGAGGATCTCGGCCAGCCCGGGGTGCTCGGCGGCCAGCTCGGCGGCCCGGGCCCGCACCTCGTCCGTGAGCAGCAGCTCCCGGCAGGGCGGCGCCCACAGGCCGTGCTCGGCGATCTCCAGCGAGCGCTGGTCGGCGACCTTGAAGTACCGGACCTCCTCGACCTCGTCGCCCCAGAACTCCACCCGCAGCGGGTGCTCCTCGGTCGGCGGGAAGACGTCCAGGATGCCGCCGCGGACGGCGAACTCGCCGCGCTTCTCGACCAGTTCGACGCGCGCGTAGGCGGCAGCGGAGAGCCGGCGGGCCACCTCCTCCAGGTCGTACGACTCACCGCGCCGGACGGCCACCGGCTCCAGCTCGGCCAGCCCCTTGACCTGCGGCTGGAGCACCGAGCGGACCGGGGCGACGATCACCTGGACCGGCCCGGCCGCCGGGTCGTCCGCCCTCGGGTGCACGATCCGGCGCAGCACGGCCAGCCGGCGCCCGACGGTGTCCGAGCGGGGCGACAGCCGTTCGTGCGGCAGGGTCTCCCAGGCCGGGAACTCGGCGACGGCGTCGGCGGGCAGCAGCGAACGCAGCGAGGCCGCGAGGTCCTCGGCCTCCCGGCCGGTCGCGGTGACGGCGAGCACCAGACGGCCCCGTTCCCCGGCGGCCTGCCCGGCGAGCGCGCGGGCCAGCGCGGCGATGGCGAACGGCCGGGCGGCGGGCGGCCCGACCAGGTCCAGGTGGCGGCGTCCGCCGGCCGCGGCTCCGGTGGCGGTGGCCGCCTCGATGGCCTCGGCGAGCGCCGCGTCCCGCGCGACGACATCGAGCAGTCCGGTCAGACTCATCTGGGGTCTCTTCTTCGTCCCGTGGCTGGTGCTGTCCCGGGGCGGCGAAGGCCCGCCGGGGCAACGCGAACGGCCCGGCACGCCGAGCGGCCGGGGGTCTCCAGCCTACGCCGCGGCGCGGACACGCACGCGGTCCACGGCTCCGGCGGGGCCGGACCCGAGCCGGACCGGGGGCCACGCCAGGACCGCGCCGGGGCCGTACCGGGGCCCGGGGCGTCGGCCCCCGCCCGGGCCGCCCCCCAAGTTTTGTCAGGAACACATCCGGGAACGAACGGCTGGACGGACCACCGGTCCGGCCGGTGGACGAACCGACCGGAACCCGCACCGAACCGGGCACGGCCATCCGCCACGAACTGGACATACTCCTGTCACTGGCCGTCCATGGAGATCGCGCACCATGGTGAACGTGCCCGCCGCACCCAACCGTGGGGGATGGCTGTGGGGGCACTGTCGCACCCCCGATGGGGGTCGGAGGTGCGAGGCCGGGCGGCCCTGGGTGGGGGCGCCCGCCCAAGCGCCGGGAACCGTGGCGCCCTTTCCTGGAGGGCGCCACGGGTCTCGGCCTCTTTCGTTCCCGGGGCCTACCCCGTCGGCCGCCGTCCTATCCCGAACCCGGCCCCCTGTTCCGCCCCCGCCCCCGCCCCGGCACGACCGGCACCCCGGCACGACGAAGGCCCCGGCCCGCCCGGTGGGGGCGGTCGGGGCCTTCGCGGCGCGCGGTCTGGAGCCCGGTCAGCGGCGGTTGTAGCTCACCGTGTGCGGGGTCGCGTAGTCGCTGCCGTCGTCCACGATGATGATCTTCGGGACGATCCGGGTCTCGTCCTCCGACGGCTTCCCGACGCCCTTCTCCACCGCGGCCGTCCCGTCGGCGGTCCCGCCGACCGTCTCCTCGGCGGGCGGCGCGGCCGGCTTCGGCGGCACCGGGCCGGTCGCCACGGGCCCGCCGATGGCCCTGGTGGCACTGCTGCCGACCACCGGCGTCCGCAGCACGGTCGCCGCCCCCTCCCGGGCGGCGGGGGCCTTGGCCCCGGCCGGAGCCGCGGGGGCCAGGGCCTTGCGCAGGTTCGCCACCGGGATCTCCCCGGTGTCCGCCTCCGAGTCCACCGGCGCGGCATCGACGACGGCGTCCGCGACGGCGTCCCGCGGCGCGGGGGTCGTGGCGGCCGCGCCGGAGGCCTGGACGGCCGCGGCGGCCGCGGCCGCCACCTCGGGCTCGATCTGGCCGACCGCCGCCCCGGTGAGCGAGGCCAGCGTGGCCTTGATGTGGTCCAGGTGCTGCTGCACCGTGTCCAGCCGGGTGTCGAACTCGCGCTGCTCGCGCTCGCTCTCCGCGTTGATCTTCTCGGCCTCCCGGCGGGCCTGCTCGATCAGCTGGTCGGCCTTGGCCTGGGCGTCCGTCTCCAGCTGCTTGATCCGGTTCAGCACGGTCTCCCGCTGCTGCTCCGCCTCCTTGACCCGGCGCTCGGCGGTCGCCGAGACCTCGGTGTCCTCGGCGTCGGCCTTGGCCTGGGCGGCGGCGAAGGTCTCGTCGGCCTTGCGGCGCCGGGTGGCCAGCTCGGCCTCGGCCTGCTCGCTGGCCTCGGCGGCGGCCACCCGCACCTTGGCGGCGTAGGCGGTGGCGGTGTCCCGGGCGGAACGGCTCTCCCGGTCGGCGTCGGACCGGATGCCCTCGGCCTCGGCCCGGGTCCGCTCCTCGGTGCGGCGGGCGGCCGCGTCGGCGTCGGTACGGGTCGTGGTGCCGTACTCCTTGGCGGCGCGGTCGGCGGCCTGGCCGGCCTCGTAGACCTCGTCCCGCAGGTCCTCGGCGAAGCGCTCGGCCTTCTCCCGGACGGCGCGCGCCTCGTTCTCGGCCATCGCGGCCAGTCCGGCGGCCTGCTCGCTGAGCACCTGGTAGTCGGGCTCCGGAGCGTCCTCGGCGGTCCGGCGGATGTCGGCCAGTCGGGCCTCCATCTGCCGGATGCCTGCGCCCAGGACGCTCAGCCGCTCCCACGCCTCGTCACGCTGCGCGGTGAGGGCGGCCAGGGCTCGGTCGACCTGCTCGGGCACGTAGCCACGGCGGGCCTGGGTGAAGCCGTACTGGGGGACGGCGTCGCTCATGGGCTCTTCCCCTCGTTTCGCGGGCTGCGGAGCCCATGATCGGACGGAACGGACGGATCCGGAACCGGTTCGGAGGCCGGGGCCGGATTCCGCCGTCGTACGGACCGGAATGTGTCGAGGACCGGACGAATAGACCCATCCTCTTGACCTATTTTGCGCAGATCCGGGCGAAACCCCAACGAGGCACGGCTGCGTCGGCATGCCGAAGGGGTCGTTCCGGACACCGGAACGACCCCTCCCACCTGCGAGGATCAGCGACGACCCGCTACAGCAGGCCGTCCCAGAACTGCTCCAGCAGCACGGCCCACCACGTGTCCGCGTTCTGCAGGGCCGCCGGGTCGATCGCGGCGAGCTGGGCCTGGAAGTCGGTCGTCCATCGACCGGCCTGGTCCGGCGTCAGCCCGTACCGGAGCCGCCACATCCGGCCCAGCAGGGCCAGCGAGCGGACGAACTCCGGTACACCGCTGTTGACGAACCGGGGCGGCTGGCCGGTTCCATCGATGTCCACGGCCACCACGTGCGCGGTGCCGTACTGGACGCACAGCTGGCGGCCGTAGTCGTTGCCCAGCACCAGGTAGCCGCCGAAGTCCGGGCCCGCGGCGAGGCCGCGCTCGGCGGCCAGCTCGGCGAGCGTCGGGATCGGACGGCCCTCCTGCGCCTGCGCCCAGAAGAACGGCCCGAAGTCGCGCGGCAGCCCGGCCCACATCAGGGTCTGGGACACCGGCTCGGGCACGCCCTGGCGGGAGACGGCGCGCTGCTCGTAGCGGAACAGGTTCTGCCCGAAGGCGGCCCCGGTCTCCTGGGCGAGCTGCTGCGGCGGCAGCGGCGGCAGCGCCTGGACCGTCCCCGGCGCGGGCGGCGGCACCCGGAACGGGCGGACCCGCTGGGCGCCGGACGCCAGCTGGTGCAGCTCGTCCAGGTGGTCGAGCAGCTCGGCCATCCCGGCCTGCCGGGACGCGTGGTCGCGGCCGTACGGGGCGGTGTGGGTGAGCCGGACGTTCGGCCAGGACGCGGCGATCATGCGGTTGCAGTAGCCGCCCGGCAGGTCGCAGGACTCCAGCTCGGTGTAGAGCTCCAGCACCTGCTCCGGCGGCACGTTGAGCCGGCGCAGGTCCTGGAGGATCTTCCACTCCGGGTGCGGGGTGCCGGGCTCGCTGCGGTGCAGCAGCTTCTGCTCCGAGCCGTCCGGGCCCCGGTAGCTGAGCGCGGCGAAGTACCCCGGGCCGACCGCGGGCACGCCCGGCGGCACCGGCGCGGGCGGCGGCGAACCGGGCACCACCGCCGGCGGGACGACCCCGGCGGCGCCGGGCGCGTTCGGGTAGCCGTAGCCG
>NZ_JBHVEU010000117.1:0-21366 GCF_042802075.1 Kitasatospora sp. NPDC057518 | reverse complement strand
GTCCACGTGGGCGGCTCCCGGCGGGCGGGTGGCGCCTAATGGCATGTTCATGGCGGACCTATCGCTCGGTACACGGCCCGCGGTGTGCGGGCCGTTCGGACAGTGAGAAGACTGTCGCACAGCGTTGTCACCCCTGTGGGTGATTTCGACAGAACGCGGGCAAAATTTCCGCTGGCATATGCCACTGTGGCCGGAGCCGTCGTCGCCCTGTGTGCGGACGGGGGCCCGAGGCGGTAACCTTCGGTGATTCCGGCGCCCGGGCGCCCACCGCAGTACCGACCAGAGACCCCGGCGACGGAAATCCCGTTGCCACTCCGACCGCCGCAACGGATGCTGACCTCATGTTCGAGCCAGTGATAGCACCCAGTGCCAGCCTCCTAGGCCTCCTTCAGCGAGGCCGTGGTGACGGGCAGCTCCACGCGCTGGCCGCCGACCGTGCCGAGGCCATCGCCGCGCTGGAGGAGTGCGTCACCAGGGACCCGCGAGCCGACTGGCAGGTCGAGAGCCGCTCCCTCTACTACGCGCGCATCTACATGGACCTGGAAGCCCCCCTCGAGGGCATCGAGGACCACCTCCACTCCGCCGAGGACCTGGTCACCGACGACGAGAGCCGCACCGGCCTCGCCCTTTCCGTCCTGGGCCACCTCGCCGCGTACGGCCGGCGCGACGCGCTGCTGATGCTGCGCGAGTACGCCGCCACCGGCGCCAACTGGGCGTGGGCCCTCGACGAGCTGGCCCTGCGCGACGACGACCGCGGCCTGCTGCTGCTCGGCACCGCCGTACTGGACCACTTCGAGCCGGGCCCCGAGGGCGACGCCGAGCTGCGCGAGTTCATCCGCAACGCGTACGAGCCCCGGCCCTGGCGGCTCTGGGCGGCCTACCACCCCAGAGTGGCGGCGGCCAGCGAGCAGTCACCCTTCGACCTGTGGCAGCGCCAGATCAACCGCAGCGGGGTCACCCCCGGCTGGTCCACCGCCGACGTGCTGGCCTGGGCCGACCAGGGCGAACTCGGCGGCCTCGGCGCCGGCGCCTTCCTCGGCCGGCCCGACGCCCGCCCGGAGCCCGTGCGCGGCCCCGACTCGCCGTCCGGCCCCGACGCGGTGGACCGCCGCGCCGCCGCGGCCGCCCGCTGCCTGACCGCCGTGGTCCGGCCGGAGGACCGCCCGCTGCTGCTGGAAGCGGCCCGCGACGGCCTGCCCGGCGCCCGCCGGGCCGCCCTGCGCCACCTGGTGGAACAGCGCGACCCGGCCGCCGTCGAACTGATCGAGGCCGCCGCCGCGGACGTGGACGACCGGATCGTCCGGGCCGCCCTGGAGCTGCTCGGCCGGATGCGCGGCCCCGAGGTGCTGACGCAGGCGCGCCGCTGGGCCGACCCGGCCAGCGGCGGCGCCGACAGCGCGCTCGGCGAGGCCGCCGTCCAGCTGCTCGCCGACGCCGGGGAGCCGGCCGACGCGCCGCTGGTGGTGGCCGGGCTGCGCCGCTGGATCTCCGTGCGCGGGGTCAGCGGTACCGGGCTCGGGTCGCTGGTCGACGGTGCGGGGCGGCTGGCCGCCGCCGACGCCGTCCCGGTCCTGCGCCACGTCTACGGGGAGGCCGCCTCCTCCGAGCTGCGCGGACGCGCTGCCCAGGCGCTGGCCGCGACCGACGTGCACTTTCCCGAGGGGCCCGCCGTCGAGTGCCTCTGGGACTGCGAGGAGTCCACGCGTGAGCTCGCCGCGCGCCATGTCGCCACCACGGGCGACGCGCGTGTGCTGGAGCGGTTGCGCAGGCTTGCCGCCGACCCGGCCGAGGAGGCCGAGGTCCACGCCGCCGTACGCGGCCGGCTGACCGCCGCCCGGGAGTTCGGGCGTTAGGGTCCACAACGTTCGGTGGGCCGGGACACCGTGTCGGTGTCCCGGCCCACTCGTTTCCGCGGGTCCTGGTTTGTGGAACCCGGTTCTACTTCACCGCGCCCGCGTCCGGAGTCAGGACGCCGCCGACAACCAGTCCGATGATCAGAACGCCGAGCAGCACCCGGTAGACGACGAACGGCAGGAAGCTGTGCGTCGAGATGTACTTCAGGAACCAGGCGATCGCCGCGTAGCCGACCAGGAAGGCGATCGCGGTGGCCAGGATGGTCGGCCCCCAGGCCGGGGCCGGTCCCTCGCCGATCTTGAACAGCTCCAGCGCCCCGGAGGCGAGCACCGCCGGGATGGCGAGCAGGAAGGAGTAGCGGGCCGCCGCCTCCCGGCTGTAGCCGAGCAGCAGACCCGCGCTGATCGTGCCGCCGGAACGGGAGACGCCCGGGATCAGGGCCAGTGCCTGGGCGAAGCCGTAGACACCCGCGTGCGGCAGCGTGAGGTCGGTGATCGGACGGGCGTGGCGGACGGCCCGGGTGCGGTCGGCGAAGGCCAGGATCAGGCCGAAGACGATCAGCGTGGTGCCGATGATCCGCAGGTCGCGCAGGTGGGTCTCGATGGTGTCCTGGAACAGCTTGCCCAGGATGCCGATCGGCAGGGTGCCGATGATCACGAACCAGCCCATCCGCGCGTCCGGGTCCGAGCGCAGCGCCGGCCGGAACAGGGACAGTGCCCAGGTCTTGATGATCGAGGCGATGTCCCGGCGGAAGTAGATCAGCACCGCCGTCTCGGTGCCGAGCTGGGTGACGGCCGTGAAGGCCGCACCCGGGTCGTCCCAGCCGAGCAGGGCCGAGAAGACCCGCAGGTGGGCGCTGGAGGAGACCGGCAGGAACTCGGTGAGCCCCTGGATCAGGCCGAGGACGGCCCCGTGGAACCAATCGATCACCGGGCACCCGCCGGGGGTATCCGTCGGGCGAGGGGCAGGGGCGGCATGGGCGGGTCCTTGCGGGTCGGATGGGCGTGCGGGACCACCGTGACCCGCCCGGCCCGCGGGCCGCGCGCGAGCCCGGCGCGCGGCTGATGGTACGGGGTGAAAGTGACAGTTCTTTGTTCACCCTTTGTTCCGGCTTTGCGCACAGGGCCCCTGCCGCTCCGGCGGTGGCCGGGAGTTACAGCACCGGCCGCGCCCGGACCCAGGTGCGGTCCGCCGTCAGGTAGCGCTCGACCACCAGACCGGCCTCCGCGAGCGCCTGCTCGAACGCCTCGGTGCTGAGCGGTCGGGACAGGAAGGTCTGGGTCCAGGTGCCGTCCGGGAAGACGTACTCGAACCGCACGGAGTTGACGCCGTCGCCGACCGGCGTGGCGGAGACCAGCCGGGCCCGCCCGTCCGGGCCGATCGAGCTCTCCCGCGGCACGTTCCGGTGCCAGTCCTCGCCCTCGCGCTGCACCAGCACGCAGCCGTCCTCGGCGACGTGCCGGCGGCAGGTCTCCAGCAGGCCCCGGCGGACCGTCACGTCACCGGCGTGCACCAGGAAGGAGGCGAGCATGACGACGTCGAAGCGCTCGCCGAGGTCCAGCGCCTCGATCGGGCTGCGCACCGTGCGGACGTCCGGGCGGACCCGGGCCAGCATGTCGGCGGACTCGTCCACGGCCGTCACGGTGAAGCCCCGGTCGGTCAGCGGGTGCGTCATCCGGCCCACGCCGCAGCCGAGTTCGAGGATGTGCGCGCCGGGCGGCACCGCCGCCTCGATCACGTCCGGGGCGTCGCCCGCGGGGAGGCGGGTCCACACTTCGACGGCGCAGCCGTCCGGGGTGATCGCACCCTCGCCCGTTCCGTCGTAGCCATCGCGTCGTTCGTCTGCCATGCCGTTCATCGGAACACGGACGGGTGGGCGGGGAAAGAGGGCGTCGGCAGGCCGCGCGGGCCGCGGCGCGTTCGGGGTCGGCCTACCGGGGGCCGTCCTCCAGGTCGGCCAGGGTCGCGTGCAACCAGGCGAGTTCGGCCTCGGTGGTGGCGCGGGCGACGAGCAGCAGGCCGCGCCGGAAGGGGTCGTCGAACTCCTCGGCGCCGAGCGGGCGGTCGCCCTCGTAGAAGAAGCTGGCCGGCTCGGCGAGGAAGGCCAGTCGGCGGCGGAGCACGGCGGCCTGGGCGGCGGGGTCGGCGAGGTGCCGCAGGAAGGCGAGCAGGGTGAACCAGCGGTTCTCGTCGCTGACGTCGAGCGGTTCGGGCTCGCGCAGCCGGTCGAGCAGCGCGGCGCGGCCGGCTCCGGTGAGGTGCAGGGTGTGCCGGGGCGCGGCGGCGCTGCCCGGCTCGGTCTCGCGGACCAGCAGGCCGTCGGCCTCCAGACGCTTGATCGCGGGGTAGAGCGTGCCGTCGCTGATCGGTCGGACGTGCCCGGTGAGCGCGGCGAGGTGGCGGCGCAGCTCGTAGCCGTGCAGGGGGCGGTCGTACAGGAATCCGAGGATGGCGAGCTTCAGCATGGGGCCACTCTCCCAGATCCGTCCCTCGGGGCGTGGGTATCTCGCTATCGTGATACCTCGGGTTCGAGGTATGGTCCTGCTCGTCCGCCGGAAACCCCCGGGCCGGCACCCCGAGCCGGCCCCCCAGGAATGAGGAGCGAGTGAGCATGCGCGAGGCCCCCGTCACCCCGAACGGCGACCGGATCCGCTGGGTCGAGCTGCCCGGCGCCGAGCCGGTCCGGCTCTACCTGCACGGGCTCGGCTCCAGCTCGCCGGCCTACTTCGCGGCCGCCGCCGCCCACCCGCTGCTGGCCGGGCGGCGCTCGCTGCTGCTGGACCTGCTCGGCTTCGGCCTCAGCGACCGGCCGACGGACTTCGGCTACACGCTGGAGGAGCACGCGGACGCGGTCGCGACGGCGGTCGCGGCCGCCGGGCCGGACCGGGTCGAGGTGGTCGGCCACAGCATGGGCGGGGCGGTCGCGATCGTCCTCGCCCGGCGGCACCCGCACCTCGTCGAGCGGCTGCTCCTGGTGGACGCCAACCTGGACCGGATCGACCCCGACCGGCGCCGCCCCGGCAGCAGCGGCATCGCGGCCTACGACGAGGAGGAGTTCCTGGCCGGCGGCCTGGGCGAAGTCGCCGAGCGGGTCGGCCCGTTCTGGTGGTCCACCATGCGGCTGGCCGGGCCGGAGGCGCTCCACCGCAGCGCCCGCCACCTCGCCAGGGCGACCGAACCGACCATGCGCGAGCTGCTGCTCGGCCTCGACCTCCCGTGCACCTTCCTCCACCCGGCGGCGGACGGCGAGCCCGCCGGTGCCGACGCCCTCCGCGCGGCCGGAGTGCGGGTGGTCGCGGTGCCGGACTGCGGGCACAACATCATGGTCGACAACCCGGACGGCTTCGCGGCCGCCGCGGCGGAGGCGCTCGAACAGGGGTGAGCGGGGTCGTGGGTCGCCCGGTGCTCCCGCTCAGCGCTCCCGCAGGGGTACGAAGCGCACCGGCGTCCCCGGCCGGGCCTGGGCGGCGGCCGCGAGGTCGGCGGCCGGCACGACGCCGATCACCGGGTAGCCGCCGGTGGTCGGGTGGTCGGCCAGGAACACCACCGGCCGGCCGTCCGGCGGAATCTGCACCGCGCCCAACACCATTCCCTCGCTGGGCAGTTCGCCGTCCCGGGCACGCGCGACCGGCGGGCCCTCGGTGCGCAGCCCGACCCGATTGCCGGTCGGGGAGACCAGGTACCGGTCGCGGCCGAGGCGGGCCACCGCCTCCGGGGTGAACCAGTCAGCGCGCGGTCCGAGCCGCAGCCGCAGCACCAGTTCGGCCGGGGGAGCGGGCAGCGGCACCAGCTCGGGCCGGGCCCGGTACGGCGGCGGGGTGCCGACCGGCAGGCGGTCCCCGGCGGCCAACGGGGCCGGCCCGAGCCCGGCGAGCAGGTCCGTCGAGCGGCTGCCGAGCACCGGCGGGACGTCGATCCCGCCCGCCACCGCGAGGTATCCGCGCACCCCGGCCGTCGCCGCCCCCACCTCCAGCACTGCTCCGGCCGGCACCAGGACCGGTGCGCCCCAGGAGGCCGGCCGGCCGTCCACCCGGACGGGCGAGGGCGCACCGGTGACGGCGACCAGGACCGCCGCGACGGCCCGCAGCGCGACCCCGCCGAGCGTGGTCTCCAGCCCGGCGGCCCCGGGTTCGTTGCCCACCAGCCGGTTGGCCGCCCGCAGGGCCGGCTCGTCCAGCGCCCCGGCCCTCGGCACCCCGAGGTGGGCGACCCCGCGCCGCCCGAGGTCCTGGACCGTGGTCAGCGGTCCCGGTCGCTCCACCACCAGCTCGTTCAACTCGCCTCCCCCTCAGGCCCGTTCCGCGGTGAAGCGGACCCGGGTGCCCGGGGCGAGCAGGGCCGGGGGCTCGCGGTCGGCGTCCCAGAGGGCGAGCGCCGTCCGGCCGATCAGCTGCCAGCCGCCGGGGGAGGGGTGCGGGTAGACGCCGGTGTACGGGCCGGCCAGGGCGACCGAGCCGGCCGGGACGGAACTGCGCGGGGTGGCCCGGCGCGGCACCTCGTACGGCGCCGGGAGGCCGGTGAGGTAGCCGAAGCCGGGGGCGAAGCCGCAGAACGCGACGACGTACTCGGGCCCGGTGTGGATCCGGACGGCGGCCTCCACGGAGACCCCCCACAGTGCGGCGACCTCGGCCAGGTCGGCGCCGTCGTACACGGTCGGGACCTCCAGCAGCGGTCCGCGCGCCACCCCGGCCGCCGCCGCCGTCGGACGGGCGGTGCGCAGCAGGGCCGCGACCGCGTCGACGTCCGCGACGCCGTCCAGCAGCAGGGTGCGCGCGGCCGGGACCAGTTCCTCCACCGCACCGAGCGCCCCCGACTCCCGGCGCTCGCTCAGCCAGCCGTACAGGGCGGCCACCTCGGCCGTCCCGGGCAGCTCGACCAGCAGCGCCCGCTCGCCGACCCGGCGCACCGTCCCCGGTGTCACGTGAAGGCCTCCACCCGGACCCCGGCGGAGGCCAGGGCGCCGCGGATCCGCCAGGCGAGCTGGGCGGCGCCGGGGGTGTCGCCGTGGACGCAGAGCGAGCGGGCCTCGACGGCGATCCGCTCGCCGCCGGCGGCCTCCACCGTGCCGTCCCGGGCGATGGCGACGGCGCGGGTGATCACCGACTCGGGGTCGTGCACCACGGCGTCCGGCTCGCGGCGCGGCACGAGGGTGCCGGTACGGGTGTACGCGCGGTCGGCGAAGGCCTCTGCGACCACCGGGAGCCCGACACCCTCGGCCACCTCCAGCAGCAGCGAGCCCGGCAGGCCGAGCACGGGCAGCGGCCCGTCGCAGACCGCGCCCGCCCGCAGCACGCCGGCCACCACGGCCTCGGCCTGCTCGGAGTCGCCGACCACCCGGTTGTAGAGGGCGCCGTGCGGCTTGACGTAGGAGACCTTGGAGCCGGCCGCGCGGGCGAACACCTGGAGGGCGCCGATCTGGTACGCGATCTCGTCGGCGAGCTCCTCCGGGGGCACGTCCATCGCGCGGCGGCCGAAGCCGGCCAGGTCGCGGTAGGAGACCTGGGCGCCGATCCGGACGCCGCGCTCGGCCGCCAGCGCGCAGACCCGGCGCATCGTCGACGGATCCCCGGCGTGGAACCCGCAGGCGACGTTGGCGCTGGTCACCACCGACAGCAGGGCCTCGTCGTCGGTCAGGGTCCAGCGTCCGAACCCCTCTCCGAGGTCCGCATTGAGATCGATCACCGCATCGGCCACGCCCGTCCGCCTCCCAGCAGCTGTTGAGCCAGATGGTAGGGCCTGCGGATGAAGGCCGTTGCCCGTGACCCGGAGCCCCGCGGGCGCCGCGGCGTGTGCCCGGGGCCGCACGCCCCGGGGCGGCGCCGCGCGGGGTCGCGCCGGGGTGCGAGCCGGGCGCGCGGGCCGCCCGGGCTCAACCGGCGGTCGCCGGCCCCCGGAACGCGCGCTCCAGCGGGCGCAGCGCCCGCAGTACGACCAGGAGCGGGATGACACCGAAGACGCCGAACGACATATCGATGAATCGCCATGCCAGCGGGATCCCGCGCAGCGGGCCGCAGATCAGCGCCAGCGGGATGACGGCCCCGCAGGCCAGCACGGCCCAGCGGATCACCCAGATGTTGCGGACCGGGTCCTTGAGCGGCCCCCAGAAGGCGGCGGCGATCACCAGGTGGGCGAAGGCCAGCCAGTCGGTGCCGTAGGCCAGGAAGGGGTACCGCGCGTTGGTCTCGGCGACGCCCGTGTGGACCCGGTCGATCCAGGCCGTCGCGCCGGGGAGGTGATCGCTCAGCGGGGCGGCCGGGCCGGCGGCGAAGTCCGCCAGCCAGCGGGTCTCGGTCTCCAGCGGGAACGCGGTGAGACCGCTGAGCACCAGGCAGACCAGGAAGAACCAGAGCCACCGTCGGACCTTGCGAAGGATGACCGCCGAGTCGCCGTCCATCTCGCACACCTCCATGCCGAGCATGCCGAAGTGCAGGCGGAGCCTTGTCCCGCCTGCGCGGAACCGACTCTAGACCTATCTTTTGAACGTGTTCAACTGGCCTTCGGGGTGGGTGGGGGCCCAGGCGGGGACCGGCGGAGTCGGCGGGAAGGGTGGCCGGGGCCGCACCGGGTCGAGCCGGAGTCGTGCAGGGGACGCGGCGGCACTGCCCCGCCCCGAACGCGGCGGTGCCCGGGCTCCGCGGAACCCGGGCACCGACGGCGGCCAGTGCGCCGCGTACGGCCGCTACGCCGTGTAGGTGTACGTCACCGGCGCGCTGGTCCCGCCCGCCGTGGTGACCGTGACGTCCACCGGCCCGGGCTGGGTGCCCGCCGGGGCCGTGGCGGTGCAGGCGGCCGGGCCGCAGGAGACGTGGGTGGCCGGCACCCCGCCGAAGGCCACCGACCCGTACGTCAGGTTGCTGCCGAACAGGTACACCCGGGTACCGCCGGCGGCCGGGCCGGAGGTGGGAGAGACGCTGCTGAGCACCGGCGCGGCCGGGGCCGGCGGCGGGGCGCCGGTGTAGTCGAAGGTGACCGGAGCCGCGGCCGTGCCGCCGGGCGTCACCACGCTGACCGGGGCGCTGCCCGTGCCGCCCGGGGTGGTCACCGCGCAGGCGGTGTCGGTGCAGCGGCCGGGGGCCGGGACGCCGCCGACCAGCACCATGCCGTTGGCCAGGTTGCTGCCGCTGACGGTCACCGCGGTGCCGCCGGTGCCCGGGCCGGTGGCCGTGTCGAGGCCGGTGACGGCGGGGGCGGCCTGGACGGTCGCCGGCAGGGAGCTCTTGCTGCCGAGGTCGTAGCCGGAGACGTGCCCGGTCGGGTCGGTGTCGTTCGGGTTGGCGACCGTCGCGGTGATCGCGCCGACGATCGGCACGCCGGGCGTGGTGGCCAGGTTGAGCTTCATGAAGTTGTAGCTCCCGACCGGCCGGGTGCCGGTGAACACGGCCTCCAGGTGGCGGTGGTCGGGGGAGAGGGCGGTGGTGAAGGTGTAGTCCGCCGGTGCGGGGAAGAACATCGCACCGTCGGTGGTGACGCCGGGCGGCAGGTCGAGGGTGATGTGGGTCGGCCCGGTCAGGTCCGTGGTGCCGGCGACGGTCCAGGACACCGACATGTTTCCGGTGGTGAAGAACCCGCCGGGGTAGTTCCCGCTCTGCGAGACGGTCACGTGCTGGGCGGAGGTCGGGACCGCCGGGGTCGCGGCCTCGGCGGTGGCACCGGTGGCGAGGACGGCGCCGGTGGTGAGGGTGGTCACGGACAGCGCGGCGGCGAGGCCCGCTTTGGCCAGTCGGGTGATCATGGGTCGATCATCACCGAACCGGTGCGCGACCCTCACGGTTTTCTCGAATACCGGTTCGGGAATGGCGGAATCCCGTCGAAACCACGTTCCGAATCCGTCACCCGAACCGCCGCCCACCTGCCGCTCCGCCCGCCCGCAAGGTCCGTTTCGGTCGAACTCGGTGCGAACCTCTAATCTTGTCCACCGTGACCGCCATCGCAGACCCGCCCATCGAGCCCGGCCTCCGACCCCCGGCCGGCCCGGCCGCCGCGCGCCCCGCGCCCGGCCCCGCCGCCGACGAGGGCCTGGCCCGCCGGCTCAAGGCGCTGGCCTGCACCGCCCCGCTGCACGACCTGGACAACCGCAAGGTCAACCTGGCCGGCGAGTACGGCGGCTACGCGATGGCCGAGGTCGGCCTCGCCGCGATCGACCTGGTCACCCTGCACATGGACTTCGACACCGGGGCCGACCGCGAGATAGTGCTCGCCCGGCTGCTGCCCCGGGTCGCCGCCCAGGCCGTCGGCCGTCCCGCCGTCGAGCACGAGCGGGTCGCCCGCTGGGTGCTGGAGTCGCTGATCAACGTCGGCAGCGTGGACCGCGGCTTCCGCGCCGTCTACGGCACCTTCGGCGCGGACGGCGAGTACGTCCGCCGCGACTACGACTTCAAGCTGATCGAGGAGGTCCCCGGCCCCGACGGCGGCGTCTACCTGCGCACCACCGACGAGGCGGTCAACGTCCTGGTCGGCGCGCTCGACACCGACGTCACCTCGGCCCAGATCGCCGCCGAGGTCAAGCTGGAGGTGCTGATCCGCCGCGGCCGCCTGGCCGACGCCCAGCTCGCCGCCGAGCAGGCCCGCTACCGCACCGTCCAGTACGCCGAGACGCTGCGCCGCGCCCTGGACGCCACCCGCCGCAACGTCCGGGCGGTGGACTGGATGCGCGCCATCCCCGATCTCATCGAGGAGGCGCTGGACCACATCGCGGACCGCTACCGGCACGAGAACGCGATTCTCACCAACATCCGCAAGGCCCGCGACGAGGCCGAGGACCCCGAGCACAAGCGCCGCGCCGCCGAGCTGGTCGACATCGTCAAGGACTGCATCCGCCGCCACACCCAGCTCCAGACCCGCCTGCTGGAGGCCGGCCCGCTGTTCCGCGCCGAGCAGGACCGCCAGGCCTTCGCCGCCCCCGGCGCCCGCAGCGGCATCGACCTCTACGGGCAGCTGCTCGCCCCCGTGCTGCGGCTGCCGATAGAGCAGGCCGTCCGCCCCACCGGCGCGTTCTTCGCCCGCGGCGCCGGTCTGCGCACCCCGGTCTCGGTGCGGGTCGCCGACCTGGTCGACCTGCTGCTCACCCCGCCGGTCGAGCGCGAGCACCTCGGCGCCGAACTGCCCGACCCGGACCTCGTCGCCACCCCGGACGACAGCCGGTTCTCCGAGGCCCAGCTGGAGTCCGCGATGCTCCTGCTCGACCTGCCCCCGGACGCCCCCCGCCGGCTCTCCGGCCTGCTCGCCGACGCCCGCAAGCAGGACCCGGACCTGCCGTACCTGGTCGCCCTGCTCGCCGTGCACGCGGCCAGCCCGCCGGTCGGCACCGCCTACCGCCAGGGCGAGGAGCGGCTGCTGTTCGCCGTGGACGACGGCACCCCGCTGCGCGACCGGGAGTTCGGCGGCGCCGACCTGATCGTCGGCAGCGCCCTGCTCGACGCGGTCGGCATGGCCGCCGACCGCAAGGACGCCGGCTGACCGGCCGGGAGCACACGTTGCCGGGACCAACCCCGCCGGGACCAACCTTGACGAACCGTAACCACCGCGCCACCCCCGAGGAGCACCGCCCGTGACGACCCACCACGACACGTCCTGGGCGGCCGAGACCGAACCCGCGGCCCCCGCGCCGATCACCCCGGCCGACGTCGCGGACGCCGCCCGACTGGTCTCCTTCGGCCTCCAGGCCAAGCTGCTGCCCGCCCGCGACGCCGAGTACGCCGACCTGGTGCGCCGCCACCGCGAGGACCCGCCGTTCGCCCGGCTCGCCGACGCCATCGCGACCGGCATGGGCCTGGTCGTCCTGGAGGTCTCCCCGCGGGCCGGCATGGCCGTGGCCGCCGCCGAGGACTCGCTGTTCGCCGTCCGGATGGGCGACTACTCGCGCCGCGCCGCCTCCGAGTCCACCGACCGCTTCCTGCACGGCCTCGCCCACCTGGCCGTCGCCGCGATGGCCTTCCCGCGCCCCGAGGACCTCGCCGACGACGGCTACCTCGGCCGGATCACCGTCAACGGCGTCGACTCCTTCGTCCGCCAGGCCTGCCGCCGCCTGGAGGAGCAGGCCGACGCGGACGGCGCCAACACCGACCCGGCCTCCGACGCCCCCGGCCTGGAGGCCGCCTGGCGGGTCTGGGCCCGGCGCACCGCCACCGGCGCCACCAAGGACGCCCGCCGGCTCTCCGGCTCCACCATCGGCATCGTCGCCAAGGCCGTGCTGTTCCTGGTCGACTCCGGCTTCCTCCAGAAGGTCTCGGACGACTCCGGCGGCACCTACCGCACCACCGCCCGCTACCAGCTCCAGGTGCGCGACCTGGCGGGCAGCGCGGCCATGGCCGAACTGCTCGACCTCGGCATCGTCCCGGTCTCCGACGGCACCGCCAGCCTGCTGCCGCCGGACACCGGCGACGAACTGGTCGCCGACGCGGGGCTGCCGTTCCACTCCCTCTGAGCCCCGGCGCCCGGAGCCCACCCGCTCCGGGCCCACCGCGCCGGCCCCGGCCCACTCGCCCCGATCCGGCCCGCCGCCCATCCCTCACGCCACGCAAGCCACGGAGAACAGCCGCACATGTACGAGCTCAACCGGGTCCGCCTCTACTCGATCGGACCGGCCGGCGCCCGCTACGCCGACACGGTGCTCGACCTGCGCGGCGTCGGCGAGCCGGTCGCCGACCCGGCCCCGCAGCAGATCGGCCTGTTCGGCGAGGAACCCGACGGCCCGGTCCGCCGCCCCGCCCCGGCCGGCGTGCTCTTCCTGGAGAACGGCGGCGGCAAGTCCGTCCTGCTCAAGCTGATCTTCTCGGTCATGCTCCCCGGCCACCGCAACACCCTCGGCGGCGCCAGCTCCGGCGTGCTGCGCAAGTTCCTGCTCGCCGACGACTGCGGCCACGTCGCCCTGGAGTGGCAGCACACCGTCACCGGCGAGCCGATCGTGGTCGGCAAGGTCAGCGAGTGGCGCGGCCGCCAGGTCTCCTCCGACCCGCGCAAGTTCGCCGAGACCTGGTACTCCTTCCGCCCCGGCCCCGGCCTGACCCTCGACTCGCTGCCGGTCGCCGAACGGGTCAGCCTGGCCGGCGACCAGAAGGCCCGCGGCCGCCGCCGCACCATGAAGGGCTTCCGCGACGCCCTCACCGAGGCCGGCAAGGCCCACCCGCACCTCGACCTGGTCTTCGAGGACGGCCACGACCGCTGGACCGAGCACCTCGGCGAACTCGGCCTCGACCCCGAACTCTTCCGCTACCAGCGCGAGATGAACGCCGACGAGGGCGAGGCGGCCGGCCTCTTCGCGGTCAAGCACGACAGCGACTTCACCGACCTCCTGCTGCGCGCCGTCACCGACACCCGGGACACCGACGGCCTCGCCGACCTCGTGCACGGCTTCGCCGCCAAGCTCGGCCGCCGCGCCGAACTCACCGCCGAACGCGACTTCACCGCCGGCTCGCTGGACCTCCTGGAGCGCATCGCCGAGGCCACCACCGCCCGCGAGACCGTCCGCGAGGCCCACCGCACCGCCGAGCGCCGCACCCGCCGCCTCGCCCACGCCCTCGCCTCCCGCGCCACCGCCGAACGCGACCGCGCCCAGGACCTCGCCATCGAGGTCGCCGCCGCCGCGGGTGCCGTCACCGCCGCCGAGGCCGACCGCACCCGGCACAGCCTGATCACCGACGAACTCACCCACCGGCACGCCACCCTGAGCCTCACCGCGGCCACCGCCGAGGCCGCCGCGCTGCGCCGCGAACTCATCGACGCCCGCACCCTGCACTCCGCCTGGCAGGCCGCCGAGGCGGTGCTGCGCCAGCGCGCCGCCGCCGACCGGGTCGCCCGGGTCGCCGCCGCCATCCGCGAGGCCGAGCTGGACGCCGCCCCCGCGCTCGCCGCCCGCGCCCGCGCCGCGACCGCCCTGGCCCGCGCCCTGGAGGCCGCCGCCGCGGCCGCCGAGTCCCGCGCCGACACCGAGGAGGAGCGCGCCGGCGAACTCCAGCAGGACGGCGGCAAGGCCCAGACCGACGCCACCGAGGCCGCCACCGCCGCCCAGAAGGCCCGCAGCGAGGCCGACCACCTGCGCCAGCGCCTCGCCGAGGTCGAGCAGGAGACCGAGGCCGCCGTCGCGGCCGGCTTCATCGACGCCGACGGCGACGTGGACCCGGCCCGCGCCGCCCTGTACGCCGCCGACGTCGAGAAGGCCGCCTCCGCCGCGCTCGCCCAGGCCCGTACCGCCGCCGAGTCCGCCGCCGCCCGGCTGCGCGAGTCCGCCGCCGCCACCTCGCGCGCCGAACTCGCCGCCGAGCGGGCCGGCGACGCGCGCAAGGACGCCGCCCGGTCCCTCGCCGCCGAGCAGCGCACCGCCGCCCTGCTCGCCACCGAACAGCGCCTCGCCGACCTGCTCTCCCTGACCCCCTACCAGGAAGGCGCCGAGGAGGACGCCGGCTTCCTCACCCCCGCCCTGCTCGACCGCAACGCCGAGTACCTGCGCGAACTCCTCGACGAGTCCATCGCCACCGCCGAACGCACCCTGTTCGACCTCCGCACGGCCGCCGCCGACGACTCCCGCATCCTCGCCGCCCTCGGCGACGGCGGCCTGCTGCCGCCCGGCCCGGACGTGCTCGCCACCGTCGAGTACCTCGCCGAGCACGGCATCCCGGCCCTGCCCGGCTGGCGCTACCTCGCCCAGTCCGTCGACCCGGCCGACCACGAGGCGATCCTCGCCGCCCGCCCCGAACTGGTCGACGGCGTCGTCGTCACCGACCCGTCCTCGCTGGAGCGCGCCCGCGAGGCCCTGCAGGCCGCCGCCCTGCTGCCGCGCTCCACCGTCGCCGTCGGCGCCGCCGCCTCGCTGATCGCCCCGATCACCGACGAGCCCGCCTTCTTCCTCGTGCCGCCGAACCCGGCCATGCACGACGAGTCCGCCGCCGACGGCGAGCGCCGCGAACTGCGCGCCCGGGCGAGCGCCCGCGAGGAGCACATCCGCGAACTGGCCGGCCGCCTCGGCGCCGACCGCGCCCTCGCCGCCCGCCTCGCCTCCTGGCACGCCAGCTGCCCGCCCGGCACCCTCGCCGAACTCGCCGCCGCCGCCGAGGCCGCCCGCGAGCACGCCGAGCAGGCCGCCGCCGCCCTGGCCACCCTGCGCGCCGACCACGACGAGGCCGAGACCGACCACACCGCGGCCGCCTCCGCCCACGAGGAGCACCGCGAGGCCGCCCAGCGCGCCCGCCGCCGCGCCGACGCCCTCTCCGGCCTCGCCTTCCGGCTGCGCGAGCGCGCCAACTGGGCCCGCCGCCAGCGCGAACTCGCCGAGGACGCCGCCGAGTGCGACCGCCGCCAGGCGCTCTGCGCCGAACGCGCCCGCACCTGCGACGAGGACCGCCGCGCCGCCCAGCGCGCCGCCGACGACGCCCGCCGGACGGCCCGCGCGCTGCGCGCCGAACGCGCCGAGATCCCCGCCGCCGAGCAGGCCGACGAGCCCGCCGAGACCGCCCCCGCCGCGCTGCCCGCCCTGCGCGAGGCCTACCGCGCCGCCTCCCAGCTGTACGAGAAGGTCGGCGTCGGCGCCGACCTGCGCGCCGAACAGGCCCGCGCCGAGGGCGACGAGGCCGCCGCCGCGACCGAACTCGACCGCCTCACCAACAAGGTGCGCACCCGTGCCGAGGAACTCCTCGGCAGCCCCGACGGTGCCGACGGCCCGGCCCGCCAGGCCGCCGCCGCCCGCGCCGAGGAACTGGTCGCCACCATCGAGGCCCGCTCCGCCACCGCCAGCGAGCAGCTCGGCCGGCTGCGCGGCGAGGCCGAGCGCTCCGCCCCCGCCGACGGCGAGGCGCACACCGAACTGCCCGAGGACCTCGTCCCCACCGATCCGGAGCACGCCCAGGCCCTGCTGCGCACCGCCACCAGCCGCCTGGCCGAGCGCCGCGAGGCCCTGGACGCCGCCCGCACCGCCCACGCCGACCTCCAGCGGACCTTCGACACCGCCCAGGCCTCCGCCGCCGACTTCGACGAGCTGGCCGGCCAGCTCCGCGACGGCCTGCGCGACCACCAGGAGGACCCGGACGACCCGGTCGAGCCGTACCTGGGCTCGCTGACCGAGGCCCGCACCGGAGCCACCGAGGCCCGCCGCGCCCTGCGCACCGCCGCCGGTGAACTGTCCTCCTCCGAACTCGCCGTCCGCGACACCGCCGACGCCCTGGTCCGGCACGCCAACGCGGCCCGCTACGAGGCCGTCCGCACCCCCGCCCGCCAGCAGATCCGCGAACTGCCCGCCTCCGCGCTGCCCGAGCACGCCGCCGCCTGGGCCACCGCCTTCGCGCCCCGGCTGCGGGTGCTCACCGACGAGCTCGCCCAGCTGGAGAAGAACCGCGGCTCGATCGTGGACCGGCTGCGCGGCCTGGTCGAGTCCTCGCTCACCACCCTGCGCGCCGCCCAGCGGCTCTCCCGGCTGCCCGAGGGCCTGGGGGAGTGGTCCGGCCAGGAGTTCCTCCGGATCCGCTTCGAGGACCCGGACCACGCCACCCTGGTCGAGCGCCTGGGCGAGGTCATCGACGAGGCCACCCGCGCCGCCGTCAGGAAGAACAGCGACCTGCGCCGCGACGGCATGTCCCTGCTGCTGCGCGGGGTCGCCGCCGCGATCGGCCCCAAGGGCGTCAGCGTCGAGATCCTCAAGCCCGACGCGGTGCTGCGCGCCGAGCGGGTCAGCGTCGGCCAGATGTCCGACGTCTTCTCCGGCGGCCAGTTGCTCACCGCCGCCATCGCGCTGTACTGCACGATGGCCGCGCTGCGCGCCAACGACCGCGGCCAGTCCCAACTGCGGCACGCCGGCACGCTGTTCCTGGACAACCCGATCGGCCGCGCCAACGCCACCTACCTGCTGGAGCTCCAGCGGGCCGTGGCCGACGCGCTCGGCGTCCAGCTGATCTACACCACCGGCCTGTTCGACACCACCGCGCTCGCCGAGTTCCCGCTGGTGATCCGCCTGCGCAACGACGCCGACCTGCGGGCCGGCCTCAAGTACATCTCGGTCGAGGAGCACCTGCGCCCGGGCCTGCCCGCCGCGCCGGACCCGGACGGCCCGACCATCCACGGCGAGATCACCGCCACCCGGATGTTCAAGCGCCCCGCGGAGGTTCCCGCCCAGCCGTGAACTGGCTAGCGTGATCGTCATGCTGACGATCGCCCACCTCAGTGACATCCACCTCGGCCAGGACCAGGGCCGGGACGACGGCAAGCGTGCCCGCCGGCGGGCCGAGCAGGTGATGGCGTACCTCGACGCCCTGCCCGGCCCGCTGGACGCGGTGCTGGTCACCGGCGACCTCGCCGACCAGGGCCTGCCGGAGGAGTACCGGCAGGTCGCAGAGGTCCTGGTCTCCCGACACCCGGTGTTCACCTGTCCGGGCAACCACGACTCCAGGTCGCCGTACCGGGAGGTGCTGCTCGGCGAGGCGCCGGGGGAGGAGCCGGTCAACCGGGTGCACCGACTGCCGGGCGCCGACGTGCTGATGCTCGACTCCTCGATACCCGGGCAGCACGACGGCCTGCTGGACGAGCCGACGCTGGACTGGCTGGACGCCGAACTCGCCTCCGGCCGCACCGAGTTGCCCGCCCTGGTGGCCTTCCACCACCCGCCCGTGGAACTGCACCTGCCGTACGTCGACCCGATCCGCCAGTTCGGCGAGGAGCGGCTGGAGCGGGTGCTGCGCCGCCACCCCCGGGTGGCCGCCCTGTTCTGCGGCCACGCGCACACCTCCGCGGCCACCGCCTTCGCCGGCCTGCCGCTGCTGATCGCGCCCGGCGTGGTCTCCACCGTCACGCTGCCCTTCGAGGGCGGGCCCGGCATCTCCTTCGACCACCCGCCGATGCTGGCCTTCCACGTCCTGGACGAGGACCGCCGGCTCACCACCCACTACCGGGCGCTGCCGCTCCGGGACTGACCGATCCGCCTGGTGCTACGGGTGGTTGGGCTGCACCCGGGCCTGGCGCGGCGGCTGCTGCGGTGGCTGCCGCGGCGGTTGGTAGGGCTGCTGGTACGGCGGTCGGGGCGGCTGCTGGTTCCCGTACGGCGGCTGCCCCGACCCGTACGGCTGGGGCTGCTGCCGCCCCGGCCCGTACGGCTGCGGTTGCGGCTGCGGCGACTCGTACGGCTGCCGGTACACCGAGGACGAGCCGGGCCGGGGGAACGGCCGTGCGGCCAGCGGTTCGGAGGGTGCCCGGCTGCCCGCCATCGGGTGCGCGGAGCCCGGCGACTGCATCCGCTGGGCCGCGACCTGGCGGGAGATCAGGATCTCCACCAGGCACCACATGGTGCCGAACACCCCCAGCCCCATCGCCAGCAGCGCGGGCGTCAGCAGCCAACTGTCCGCGTACGAGGCCAGCGTCGCCACCACGACGCCGACCAGGGTGAAGGACAGGCAGAGCACCGCCCGGACTGCGGCGGCGCGTACCTCGTCGGGTAGGCGGCGACGGCGGCGGCGTGGCACGGACATCGAGCGACCCCCAGGCGCGTGGCGCGTGTTCGGTGAAGCATACGGAACGGGCGCACACGAAACGCGCCCCCTCGGCTCACTCTGCCCCGCCGAACCAGGACTATGCCTCCATAACCGCCGAACTGCCGCCAAACCGTGCCATCCGGGCCGTCATTGCCGTCCCGGCAGGCCTGGCAGGCGCCTCCGGCGCCCCGGTTCAGTCCAACTGGGCGTTGAGCTCCTCCAGCGCGCCGCTGACGATCGTCCGCATCGCCCGCTCGGCGTGGCCGGCGTCCTTGGCGCAGATCGCCTCCGCGACCTCGCGGTGCAGCCGGATCGCGTACGACTCCGGCTGATCGGGCATCAGATGGTACTCGGTCCGGCCGGTGAGCACCGCCGCGACGGTGTCCCCGAGGTGGGCGAACATCTCGTTGCCGGAGGCGCGCAGCACCAGGGAGTGGAAGGCGATGTCGTGTTCGAGGAAGGTGGCCAGGTCGGCGGCCCGCGCGGTGACCGTCAGATCCACGGCCAGTGAACTGAGTTGGCGCCGGTCGTCGTCGCTCGCGTGGGTGGCGGCGAGCGCGGCCGCGGCCGGTTCGACGGCCACCCGCAGGGAGCCGAGCGAGCGCAGCTGGGCGGGCCGGTCCGAGCCGGCCAGGCGCCAGCGGATCACCATCGGGTCGAAGACGTCCCAGACCGACTTCGGCTGCACGGTGATCCCGACCCGTCGCCGGGACGCCACCATGCGCATCCCCTCCAGGATCCGCACCGTCTCCCGGACCACCGTCCGGGAGACCCCGAACCGGTGCTCCAGCTCCTCGCCGCGCAGCACGGCCCCCTCGGGGACCTCCCCCGACGCGATCGCCGGTCCGAGCTCGTCAAGCAGCCGCCCGGGCAGCCCCTGGATCTCCATCCGCCCAGGGTAGACGCCCGCCCCGCGCGCGTTCACGTCGCCCTGTGGCGGTGGTCGTGCCGCCCCGCGGTCCGGGTCGTGCCGCCCCCGCGGTCCGGGTCGTGCGTCCTGCGACCCAGACCACACCGCAAAAGTATGACGATTTGGTTTCCGCCACTTGAATACGTCATATCTTTGAGGCGATAGTGGCGGCCAGGCAACGAAGGAGCACCACCCCATGGCTCTCAGCGTCGAGAACCACGACTTCCCGCAGTCCCCCCTCACCATCGTGGTGATGGGCGTCTCGGGCGTCGGCAAGACCACCCTGGCCCGCCTGCTGGCAGACCGCCTCGCCCTCCCCTTCGCCGAGGCGGACGACTTCCACCCGGCGGCCAACATCGCCAAGATGTCGGACGGCATCCCGCTGGACGACGAGGACCGCGCGCCCTGGCTGCGCGCCATCGGCGCCTGGCTCAAGGAGCGGGCCGAGGCCGGTACCGGCGGCGTGGTGACCTGCTCGGCGCTGAAGCACCGCTACCGCGACATCCTGCGCGCGGACGCCCCGGGAGCCTTCTTCCTGCACCTCAGCGGTGGTCACGAGCTGGTCGAGGACCGGCTCTCCCACCGCACCGGCCACTTCATGCCGACGTCGCTGCTCGACTCCCAGTACGCCACCTTGGAGCCCCTGGGTGCGGACGAGCGCGGCGCCGCCCTGGACGTGGGCCCGTCCCCCGAAGAACTCGTCGAGATGGCCGTGGCGCTGCTGCGGCCCGTCAATGGAGACCTCGCGTGAGCATTGCCCCCACTCTGCTGGCGGCCGCCCCACCGGCCCTGCCGCACACCAGCAGCGACTCCCAGCTGCTGATCGCGGTGCTGCTCAGCATCGGTGCGATCGTCGTACTGATCACCAAGCTGAAGCTGCACCCGTTCCTCGCCCTCACGCTCGGCTCCGGTCTGCTGGCCGCCGTCGCGGGCGCCCCCTTCGACAAGCTGCTCAGCAGCTTCTCGACGGGCTTCGGCTCCACCGTCGCCAGCGTCGGCCTGCTGATCGGCCTCGGCGCGATGCTCGGCAAGCTGCTCGCCGACTCGGGCGGCGCCAACATCATCGCCGACACCGTGCTCTCCCGCACCGGCAACAAGGCGCTGCCCTGGGCGATGGCGCTGATCGCGGCCGTGCTCGGCCTGCCGCTGTTCTTCGAGGTCGGCGTCGTACTGCTGATCCCGATCGTGCTGCTGGTCGCCCGCCGCGGCAACGTGCCGCTGATGCGGGTCGGCATCCCGGCCCTGGCCGGCCTGTCGGTGCTGCACGGCCTGGTGCCCCCGCACCCGGGCCCGCTGGTCGCCGTCGACGCGCTGAAGGCCGACCTCGGCATCACCCTGGCGCTCGGCCTGCTGATCGCCGTCCCGACCCTGGTCATCGCCGGTCCGCTGTTCGCCCGGGTGGCCGAGCGCTGGGTCGGCCCGCTGGAGATCCCGGCGGCCACCGCCCCCGAGGAGACGGCCAAGCACGACCGCACCCCCTCCTTCGCCGCGGTGCTGGCCACCATCCTGCTGCCGGTCGTGCTGATGCTCGGCAAGGCGCTGGCCGACGTGGTGATCGACAACCCGAAGGCGCTGGGCCAGCGGGTGTTCGACTTCATCGGCTCCCCGCTGATCGCGCTGCTCGCCGCGACCCTGCTCGGCATGGTGACGCTCGGCAAGGCGGCCAGCTTCGACAAGGCCCGGGTCTCCGACACCGTCGGCAAGTCGCTCGGCCCGATCGCCGGCATCGTGTTCATCGTCGGCGCGGGCGGCGGCTTCAAGCAGACCCTGATCGACGTGGGCGTCGGCAACGCGGTCAGCGAGTGGTCCGGCAAGTGGCACATCTCCGCGCTGCTGCTCGGCTGGCTGATCGCCGTGCTGATCCGCCTGGCCACCGGCTCGGCGACGGTCGCCACGATCACCGCGGCCGGCATCGTCTCCCCGCTCGCCGCGAACATGTCCTCGACCCACGCGGCCCTGCTGGTGCTCGCGATCGGCGCCGGTTCGCTGTTCCTCTCGCACGTCAACGACGCCGGCTTCTGGCTGGTGAAGGAGTACTTCGGGATGAGCGTCGGGCAGACGCTGAAGTCCTGGTCGGTGATGGAGACGGTGATCTCGGTGGTCGCCATCGCCCTGATCATGCCGCTCAGCCTGATCATCTAGCGCGCGAAGCAGCAC